>JBAUOG010000691.1:0-1687 GCA_049579625.1 Bryobacteraceae bacterium | reverse complement strand
CACCGGTGGTGACAGGCGGCGGGAATGTCTGACGGATCACCCCCGCCGCCCGTTGGCAGGAAATCACGGGAGAGCGATACTTGCCGACGCGAGCCTAGAACAACCCGCAATCCCCCCAAACGGGTGCTGGTGCGCCTGGCGCTTACAACGATTGCGGCGGCGCGAAGAAGCAGCGGCGCTCGCCATCCCAGAAATAGTCCCGAAGGTCGCCACCCGCTTCGTAGTCGCGACCGACTGTGTGGCACCGGTAGAAATACCCGTCTGGCGAAGGCAACGTCTCATCATAGGGCACGACTTCATCGACGCGAAGGCGGCGACCATCGAGATCGAGGATTTCCTCGCCGTGAATGGCCCATCCCACAGCGGTCGGCTTGGGCGCAGGCATGACAATGCCACAGTCCTCGCGTCCGCAGCACCAATCGAGTGTTACAGGATTTCTAAAGCGCTCCCGGCTGATCCAGGAATCGTGTGCTGGGCTCGGACTAATCAAGAATAACAAGCTGACGATTAATGCACCTAACAGTTTCATGACCGCCTCTGGATCACAGAGATTGCGGCGGTGCGAAAAAGCAGCGGCGGTCGCCGTCAATTAGCATCTCTGTGTTATTCGTTATGTCAAAATCCGGGTTCACGGTGGAATGGCAGCGCCAGAAGTATCCATCCGGCGATGGCATGGCTTCGCGATAAGGAACGACTTCGTCGACGCGCACACGGCGACCGTCAACATCGATAATTTCTTCGCCATGGATGGCCCAACCCTCCGGGGTGGCGACCGGGGCCGGCCTGACGATCCCGCACTCCTGCGTGCCACAACACCATTGTTGCGTCAGCGGATTGAGTTTTCGATTGCCGCTAATCCAGGAATCATGTGCCGAGCTTGGAACCACCAGTGCCAATAACGTCGCGCCGGCTAGAACGCAGATTGGCTTCATTCTGATCTTCCCCGTGCCAGCGGTAAGATCATGAACGGGTCCCGAAAGTATTTATGTGAACTGGATCACAGGTCGCGCGCTAAGCGCGGCTGCGGAGAATGGCGGGCGCAATCGACGCATGGGTGGGCGGCGGTGGCGCGTCGACGCGTGGGTGGCTTCAGCACCGGCCGCCGACGTGGTCGGGGCTTTTCTTTGGCCGCAACGTTGCCGCGCGTTGCAGTGCACGACTGGTTGCTTGTCCGCTTATGCGGTTCGTCGCAGACTAGAGGTTCGGAGGAGAAATCGGGTCGCGAAACCTGATCCATCCAAGGAGGGCCCGGTCTCGAAAGAGACCGGGCTTTATTCTCTGTGGCACCCGATGGGAGCCGTTGCATGAATGAGATCGAGAAGCTCGACAACGTCACTTGGTACGGACATTGTGTGATCCACGTCATGGCCGCACTCAATGACCTACCTCACGAGGCCAAGCTGAGTTTCTGTTATGAGTTGGAGAGATTCGTGAGGCGGCAGCAACGCTCTCTGGAGCCGGCAAGTAGCTAATTATTGCCGCTGTGATTTCGGCGGTAGTCTTCACATCCGCCGAAGCACCTTGCCCACCCCGCCGTCCTGCGGCAGGATGGTGGGCTCGTGAACTCCCAGAAGTGAAGACTGAGCCCCGACTTCGGTCGGGGCTTTTGTTTGTTTGTGGGGTTCGCGATATTTCCGAGTTGTTGGTGGATATTCACGCTGCGTTCGCGACGGGAGACAGGCGCGAC
>JBAUOG010000690.1:0-3589 GCA_049579625.1 Bryobacteraceae bacterium | reverse complement strand
ATAAACGACGGGGTCAACATTGAGTGTCCAAACGGAGGCAGCCACGTAACAGGCCGTAATGAGCGCCACTTCGGAGAGAAGGAGCGCCAGCACGCTGGCAGGTATGAAGACGCGGAAGAGTCGCACTCGGTTCGGGTTTTGCCCAACAAAATGTTGAGTTTACCACGCGCAAGAGAATCCCCCATGCCGGCACGGCGGCAGAGCCAGCGAACGCAAGGCGGGGTCTATTTCGCCCCTGCCGCGCCACCGGGCCGACGCTTCCCCCTTATGTTGGCTGGCGCAAAGACCTGAAGCGTCCAGACTGGTAATTTGCTATCAGGCGCTGGATTGACTTCGGGGTGGGAAACCGTGCTATAAATGAAATTGGGATCAAATCGGTCGCACTTGGATATTAACCCCGAGGTTCTTCGCTAATACATGTTACGGCTCACGAAAAAAGCTGACTATAGCCTGATCGCCTTAAAGCACTTGGCCTCAAGGTATGTAAGCGCTGCCGGCGGGTCCAGGACTCCAACCGAGACCGCCGCCAGTGCCAAAGAGATCGCAGACCACTACGGAGTGCCACTCCCGCTTCTTTCAAAGATCCTGCAGAAGCTGACGCGGGAAGGATTGCTGGTTTCCGAGCACGGAACCAATGGCGGCTACCGGCTGGCGCGCGATCCCAGGCTGATTTCGGCTCTTGAGGTAATTCGCGTTATTGATGGACCAATGATCCTCACCGATTGCTTCACCGAGCACAATCAATGCGACCACAGTGAGCGCTGCCCGGTTCGGCGACCGCTGCGGAGAATCCATGAAGGCATTCTGCGTCTTCTGGAAAACGTGACCATCCAAGATATGTTGCGGGATTCGGAAGATGGGGTGACCCCGCCGGGCCCCCTGATAGCTCTGCAAGCGTTGGGTGCACCGGCTTTCTCCGACCGCTGAGTTTGAACATCTATGAAACTGCCTATATATCTCGACAATCATGCAACCACGCGGATGGATCCGCGCGTGTTCGACGCCATGAAGCCCTACTACATGGAAATCTTCGGTAATGCCGCGTCAAGGAACCATAGCTTTGGTTGGGAAGCCGAGGAAGCGGTTGAAAAATCGCGGAAACAAATCGCTGACCTGATTGGCGCGACGGCGAAGGAAATCGTCTTTACCAGTGGCGCAACGGAATCGAACAACCTGGCCATTAAGGGCGTGGCCGAGATGTATGCCGAAAAAGGCAATCACATCATCACGGCGGTCACTGAGCACAAGGCGATCCTGGATACCTGCAAGCACCTTGAAAAGAAGGGTGCGCGGGTCACTTATCTCGCCGTGCGGCAGGATGGGCTGATCGACCTCGACCAATTACGCGATGCGATCACCCCCAAGACGATCCTCATCACCATCATGTACGCCAACAACGAAATCGGCGTCGTGCAGCAGGTCAGGGAGATAGGGAAGATCGCTCGGGAGAAGGGTGTCCTCTTCCACACCGACGCGGTGCAGGCGGTGGGCAAGATTCCTGTAAACGTGATTCAGGACAACATCGATCTGCTCTCACTCACCGGTCATAAGCTGTACGGCCCCAAGGGCTGCGGCGCGCTATACGTTCGGCGTCGTAATCCCCGTGTTCAATTGACCGCGCAGATGGACGGTGGCGGCCACGAGCGTGGGATGCGGTCCGGCACGTTGAATGTTCCGGCAATCGCCGCACTCGGCGAGGCGTGCGAACTCTGCAATAAGGAAATGGCCGAGGAATCGAAGCGCCTGCGGCATCTGCGCGACAAGCTTAAGGACAAGTTGATGGGTGAGCTCGACGAGGTTTATATCAATGGCTCCATCGAGCACCGCCTCCCCCACAACCTGAACATCAGTTTTGCTTACGTAGAAGGCGAGAGTCTGTTGATGGGCATCAATGAAATCGCGGTATCCAGTGGATCGGCCTGCACGTCCGCCACGCTTGAGCCCAGCTATGTGCTGAAGGCGCTTGGCGCCGGCGACGACTTGGCGCACTCCTCAATCCGTTTCGGATTGGGCCGTTTTACAACGGAAGACGAAATCGACTACACGGCTAACAAGGTCATCGACGTGGTCAGGAAACTGCGTGAGCTATCGCCACTCTATGAGATGGCAAAAGAGGGCGTGGATCTTACCAAGGTTGTCTGGTCCCCTCACTAAAAAGAAGTCAATACCAATCGCAATTCTAAAGACAGAAGAGAGAAGGAGAGTTTAGATGGCATATTCGAATAAAGTTCTCGATCACTACAACAATCCGCGGAACGTGGGTTCCCTCGACAAGACCGATCCGAGCGTTGGCACGGGCATGGTGGGCGCTCCGGAGTGCGGCGACGTGATGAAGCTGCAGGTGAAGGTGAACCCGAATACTGGCGTCATTGAAGACGCAAAGTTCAAGACCTTTGGCTGTGGCAGCGCGATCGCCAGTTCGTCGCTCGCCACCGAGTGGCTGCGCGGCAAAACGGTCGATCAGGCGCTTGAAATCAAGAACACCGACATCGTGAACGAACTGAGCCTTCCACCGGTGAAGATTCACTGCTCGGTACTCGCTGAGGACGCCATCAAGGCGGCGATCTTCGACTACAAAAAGAAGCAGGGCGTTCCTACCGCCGAAGCTGTCACGGCGTAGGCACTGCTCGATGCTTCTGACTTGATGAGGACAGTTCGATGGCTGAATTGACACAGCTTGGCACGGTGACGAATACTCCGCCGCAGGTGGGAGCAACGCCCGCGACCAAGCAGATATCGGTCACGCCCAAGGCGGTGCAAAAAATCCGCGAGGCGTTTGCCCGAGAGAACGTTTCTGGTGGGCTGCGGCTGGGTGTTCTCGGCGGCGGTTGCTCTGGCTTGAGCTACCAGTTTAAGTTCGCGCCCGCGCCGCGCGCGAACGATCATGTCTTCGAATTCGAAGATGTGAAGGTATTTGTCGATCCCAAGAGCATGGTATTTCTGGATGGAATGACCCTCGACTGGCATGATTCCCTAATCCAGTCCGGGTTCGTCTTTAATAATCCGCATGCCCACAAGAGTTGTGGCTGTGGAACCTCCTTCTCTGCCTGACGAGCCCGGAATCAAGTGCGCATGAGCGGTCGACGGAACCGCTCATGCGCACGCTTTAGTTGACCGGCTTCCATGACACCTCGAAACACTTCGCCGTTCAGCGACACTGGAAATATGTTCCGTCCCCGGCTTGCCGGCAACTGAACCATGTCTGAACCTACCCGCGACTATTTCGAATTCTTCGGCTTGGATCGGAAGCTCGTCATCAATGCGGACGACCTGCAGAAGCGTTTCTACCAACTCAGCCGGCAGTGGCACCCGGACCGCTTCAGCCGCCGCCCCATCGAAGAACAGAATCAGTCTTTGGAAGCCACATCGCTGCTGAACGACGGCTATCGCACGCTGAAGGATCCGGTCAAGAGGGCTGAGTACCTGCTGACGCAGGAAGGATTCCCCATCGGGGAACAGCGCTCCAAGGACGTACCGCCGGAGTTACTGGAAGAGGTCTTCGAGCTGAACATGGTGCTGGAGGAACTCAAATCCGGCGACGACTCGGCCCGGCCCCAACTCGAGCAAGCGCGAGCAAGCTTTCTAACCA
>JBAUOG010000689.1:0-1567 GCA_049579625.1 Bryobacteraceae bacterium | reverse complement strand
GGCGGTCTCCACGTTCAGGTTAGCGAGTGCCTGTTGCTCGGTTTCAAGGGTTGTTGCTTTCACCTGAAAGGCATTCTGAAAAGGGTTTGAATCACCAATCGGATCAGACACCACGTCGATCTGCTGTACCGTGTTTTCTACGCCATCGATGTCGAAATCTAGCCGCACATTGAAGAAATGCTGATGATTGGGCGCGTATAGAAGCGGGGCTACCAGGCTTCCATACTTGGGTTTCTCGCCTTCGTGAAGTGTGCCCAATGACAAGATGCCGGTTAGTTTGATTTCAAACTGGATGTTCCCGTCTTGGTAGAAGTACCAAAAGAAGCCGTATTCGTAGTTCTCGACGGTGGATATCGCGGAGACTACTAGCCGCCTGGAACGCCGCACCTCTGGCGCATCGGCTAAACGGCGGTCTGTGTGCTTCCAAAGGATTCCGTAGTCCTCCTCGTGGATACAGATGGCGTTCTCAACCGTGAACGCCCGCCCACGACTATCGCAAAGGTGAGCGTCAAGGTATACGATATGCCCTAGGCAGTCACAGCCGAGGCGTAGGCTATTAGCGCACATTCCCATGCCATATTCGCCCACATCAAAGGCGTTCTTGCGGGCCTGCGTTGGGTTTGGGTCGCCATAGGGAACAACCATTTCGGTAAGGGAGGCTCGATAGAGAATGGACCGATCGCGATCGCGGTCGTGATAACGGACATGATGAAGCGTCAGCCCTTCGCGAGCGTTGAAGCCGATGACGAACTTCCAGTTTTGCCAGGAAAGGCTGTTACCTTCTAGCGAGAAGCTAGGGCCTTCTGGTTGGACAATCGTCAACGGCCGGATGCCCGATCGGAAGGTGTCTACCCGCGAAGCCGCGTAATTCCCGGATGTCGGCGGCAAAGGCCAGCAGCCGTATTCTTCGACGCGGATGACCCGCATTCTGTTGAGGTCAACAACCGGACGAATGCCTTCGATCGGACGCGCATACCCGTTATCGGTAGCATCGCTGCGAAGGAAACAGAGAGGTCGTGTAAGGCGCCGCGTTCGTTCCTCCTCTTGACCGTAGTAGCCGGCGCTCCAGATGTCGACCATAACGAGTGACGTGTCGGAAATGCCATACTGCCTCTCAAGAGCTGCACGAAACTCGGGGCTGCGGAGTACGGCCTGTTCGCACTCGATCTGCTCGTCAATTGAGAGAGTCGGCTGCACTCCACCAGGTGCCGCGAGCTTCTCGACAACGCGTTTCCCGATCAGGTCCAAGTCGACGACGGATGTTTCGTTTCTTGTGTTGTCGAGCAGAACAACCTTCGCCTGACGGTCGGCAATGGAGACGGAGGGCCAGGTGTGAACGTGCTCTTTGGAGGGCTCTTTCAACATGACGCTAATTATTCGGGTCGAACCGTCAAAATCAGGAAGTGCTTTTATGAGGGACACTGCTGTCTCAACTTCCTGGGCGGTCAGCGGTTCCAACGGGTGTCTGCTCATGGATGTCTCCTCTTTGATTAACGAAGTAAAGGAACTGAGGGTGCGCAAAGGTCACTTTTTGGCGTCCCCGGCGCTGTTTACATCTCAGCCCCTA
>JBAUOG010000688.1:0-9713 GCA_049579625.1 Bryobacteraceae bacterium | reverse complement strand
TCCGTTGCGCTCCAGCCGATCCCTCCACGTGGCCGCGGCGCTTCCGATACGGTCCTAGGCAATATCGTCAGTCAATCTATCAAGCGCGTAGCCATTCTTCAAGCATCGCGGACGGGGGTTCTGAAGTTGGCACACTCACTAAGCCCGAAAGCTTAGGTTAGCGCTTATGTGGATTCCATCCTGCCCCCACATGAGGTTGCCTCAATTGTTAATCTGTAAGGTCTAGCCGAAATATGAACTAATCGGTCCTGCCGGGGAACTTCATTTTTCCCCGGCGACTGCAATTCCATCGATTGAGGTTTCGATCAAGTGACACACCGACTCAGTTGGCTCCCCGTTTGGAGCCTGCTTGGCGCCTTGACAGCGCATGCGCAGACCGCGCCTACCAGTCTAGATGCAAAACTGGCTGCCCTGGACGCAGCCACGAAGTCCGCCCAATCAGCGGGGGACAACGCGTGGATGTTGACCAGCGCCGCACTGGTTTTGATGATGACAGGCCCGGGTCTGGCATTGTTCTACAGCGGATTGGTGCGCCGGAAGAATGTGCTGAGCACGATGATGCACAGCTTTGCGCTGATGGCGGTGGTAACGGTTATCTGGGCGATCTATGGCTATAGCCTGGCGTTCGGCGAGGGCACGCCTTTCATCGGCGATCTTCGTTATCTCTTCTTGAGCGGAGTGGGCAGCGCCCCGAATGCGGACTACGGCGCAACCATTCCACACGAGACGTACATGATCTACCAACTGATGTTCGCGATCATTACCCCCGCGTTGATCTCCGGCGCGTTTGCGGAGCGCATCAAGTTCAGCGCGATGCTGGTCTTCACCATCCTCTGGTCGACGATTGTGTACTTTCCGATGGCGCACATGGTGTGGGGCAAGGGAGGGTTTCTGAATGCCTCGCTAGGCGGGAAGATTCCGTGTTATGACTTCGCCGGCGGAACCGTGGTGCACATTACATCGGGCGTGAGTGCATTGGTCTGCGCGCTCTATCTCGGCAAGCGCGTTGGATATCCACGCGAACCGATGAAACCGCATAGCATGGTGATTAGCGTTATTGGCGCGTGCTTGTTATGGGTGGGTTGGTTTGGGTTCAATGCGGGCAGCGCGGTGAATGCTTCCGGGCTGGCCACCAGTGCGTTCGTGGCAACGCACTTCGGCGCGGCGGCGGCCACGTTGGGTTGGATGCTGGCGGAATGGTTCAAACATGGAAAGCCGAGCGTCCTGGGCGCGATCTCCGGCGCGGTGGCCGGACTGGTCGCGATTACACCGGCGTCGGGCTACGTGAAGCCTTTCCCGGCGTTGCTGATCGGCTTTGCCGCGGGACTTTTCTGCTTTTTCATGGTCACGTGGGTAAAGGGAAAGTTTAAGTACGACGACACATTGGACGCATTCGGCGTTCACGGAGCGGGCGGCACCTTGGGTGCGTTGATGACCGGCGTCTTTGCTACGAACGCCATCAATGACACGTTTAAGGATTCTTCCGGCAACTTATTGAAGCTGGGTTGGGTGGATGGCAATCCTGGTCAGGTGCTGAATCAGGCTGCGGGTGTGGCCATCTCATGGGTCTTGGCCCTCGTGGCGACCTTCGTCATTCTTAAAGTTGTCGATATGACCATGGGTGTTCGGGCGTCGGAACCGGATGAGATCGAAGGGCTCGACCTCAGTATGCACGGCGAAGAAGGATACAGCCTGGAGGGCTAACTCCAGTTCGCGATAGGATCGAAACGAATGAAGAAAATCGAAGCAATCATCCAACCCCATAAGCTGGATGAGGTCAAAGAGGCATTGAAGAGCATTGGCGTCGATGGGATGACGATCACCGAGGCGCGTGGCCATGGACGGCAGAAGGGCCACAAAGAGGTGTACCGCGGGATGGAGTACGAGGTGGACCTGCTGCCTAAAGTAAAGATCGAACTGGTGGTGCCGGACAATCGGCTTGACGAGATCACGAAGCAACTGGTCAACGCCGCACGCTCCGGTAAGATCGGCGACGGCAAGATCTTCATTTACGACGTGGCCGACGCAATCCGCATTCGCAACGACGATACGGGCGAAGCAGCTCTGTAGATCCTGAATTGTCAAGCACACCGAAAGACATGGAATTGTCACCGGGCCGCGCACTGCTTTCCGAGCTAGCCGCCAGCTTCCAGCGTGACGCCGATGCCCCTGAAGTCTTGCGCCGGCGAAGTGCGTACGTCGATGAGACGGTGAAGTCGGCCGTGGAAACTCTATTGAAGCCGCTCGTGACGAACCGCTTCGCCGTGGCCGCTTGCGGAGGCTATGGCCGCTCGGAGCTATTCCCCTACTCGGATGTCGATCTGATCATTGTGGTCGCTTCGGAATCGGATCTGGCGGCTCTGAAAACCCCTCTCTCCCGTTTTCTGCAGGTGCTTTGGGACCAGTCGTTACGCGTGAGTCATTCAGTCCGGACGGTTGCCGATTGCGTACAGCTTCACGACCAGAACATCGAGCTGCACATCAGCCTGCTGGACCTCCGGTTTCTGAGCGGCGATGAGGCACTGTTTGGTGATCTGCGGGGCCGGCTCGTCGATTTCTACAATCGTCACGGCCACACGCTGATGAAGAGGCTGGCCGAGATGTCTCGCACCCGTCATGCGAAGTTTAACGACACCGTTTTCCACCTGGAGCCGAACATCAAAGAAAGTCCAGGCGGCATCCGCGACTGGCATCTGCTGAGGTGGTTGGGCCAATTGATGCCGCAGAACGAAGCGATCCGCGAATCGTGCGCTGCGATCAGTAAGCCGACCGGGTTTCTTTGCGTAGTGCGGTGCTTTCTGCACTTCCGAACGGGGCGTGATCACAATCTGCTGAGCTTTGAACTGCAGGACGAAGCCGCGTCGGCGCTCGCCAGCAGCCATCCGGATCCAGCCGAGTGGATGCGGCTTTACTACAAATGCGCCAGGCAGATCTCGCAATTCGCGCTGCGGGCGCTGGAGTACACCGAAACCCAAGACACGTCGCTGGTACGCCAATTCCGGGACTGGCGCTCGCGGCTTTCGACCAACGAACTCACCATTTCGCGTGAACGAATTTTTCTACGGCAGCCCGCCGAGATCGTGCGTTCGAATGAGGCGCTGCAGCGGCTGTTCATTTTTGTTGCGCGGCACGGCATAGCGCTGTCGTGGGACGCACAAAGGAGGTTGGGATCGCAGGCCCCTGCGATTGCCGAGCGCTTCAAGGAATCGCCGCCCACATGGGCATTCTGGAAAGAACTGCTGGATCAACCGAACGCATCGTTGGCGCTACGGCAGATGCAGGAGGCAGAAATCCTGACGGCCGCGATCCCTGAGTGGCATGTGATCGACAGCCTGGTGGTCCGGGACTTCTACCACCGCTACACGGTGGACGAGCATACGCTTGTGGCGGTGAGCGTTATCGATGACCTTGCAAATTCCCGGCCGAATAGTTCACAGCGTTTGCGCTTGCTGCTGAAAGAAGGAGATGACCAGGCACTGCTTCGCCTGGCACTGCTGCTTCATGATACGGGGAAGGGCACCACCCCTGGCGAACATATTCTGGGTTCGCTCGAGATCGCGACGGCGATGATGGAACGTGCAAACGTGCCGGCGGAGCAGCGCGCCATCATGCACTTTCTGATTGAGCACCATCTGGACTTATCCCTCATCATGAGCGGCCGCGATCTGGATGATCCAGCAACGGCGCGGAGCCTGACGCGTCAAGTGGGAACTATTGAACGTCTCAGGCTGCTTACGTTGCTTACTTACGCTGATATCAGCGCGGTCAATCCTACGGCCATGACGCCCTGGCGGCTGGAGCAACTGTGGCGGGTTTACACCACGGGTTTGGAGCAGCTCACCCGCGAGTTGGAGATGGATCGCATCCACGGCATTGACAACGAGCATCACGCGGACTTCCGCGTGAATGCCACGCCGGACCTGGAACGGTTTCTGGAAGGGTTACCGACTCGCTACTTAAGAACGCGAAGCGAAGAGGAGATCCGGCACCACATGATCCTCGCGCGAGCAGTTCAGAAGAGCGGCCTGGCCGTGGAGATTAGTCGACAGCCAGACGGATGGCAAGCAACGGTTTTGGCGATGGACCGGCCAGGTCTTTTCGGCATGATCTGCGGCGCGTTGGCCAGTTTTGGCATGAACATTGCGAAAGCCGAGGCCGCTTCGAACGCCGCCGGCATCGCGGTCGATCAGTTTCGCTTTGCAGACCCGCTCCGCACCTTGGAACTCAATCCAGGCGAAGTGGACCAGTTGCGCTGGACGATTGAGCGCGTTATCCAAAATGTGCTGCCGGTGAAGGATTTGTTGAAGCGCCGCCGGCCGATTCCGCGCCCCAGCCGGGGAGCACGCATCTTGCCGGTCGTGCGATTCAATCAAGAGGCATCGGATTCGGCGACACTGATCGATTTTATTGGGGAAGACCGTCCCGGGCTGCTGTACGAGTTGACATCGGCCATGTCGGAGGCCGGTTGCAATATTGAGGTGGTAATGATTGATACCGAAGCGCATAAGGCGATCGATGTCTTTTACGTGACGAAGTCAGGGAACAAACTGAGTGAGGAAGACCAGGACAGTCTGCACGCCCAGCTTATCGAGATTGCCACTCGGGATTTATAAACACTCCTTAACAATTCTGAGCGATCCGCGGAGTACCGGTTGGCGCTTCCTTTTGCAGCGATTGGATCTAAAATTGCACTAGGTACGCATTGGGATAATTCTTACCTCAGCTGTAGGGTCGCAAACCCTGGCTGAATCGTTCCGTTTTTAGGAACATCTCTAGGGCTTATGCATTTGCTGGTTGCATTCAGTGTTGCGGCGGGTCTTGCAGTTGGCGGAGCTCCCGGCCCTGCCGACAACGTTACGATTCCTGTTGACAGCGCAACCATCCCCGCTGATAAAGCCCCCGTCCCTATCCCTCGTGTGACCGCCCCGGTGTCGCCGGAAGCCGATTTCCAGTGGCAGGTTCAGGAACTCCAGGACGGTGCCGAACTGATCACGCTGATCGGTAGGATCGATCACATTGTTCCCTCCGGCGAGGGTCGCAAGCTTGCGCACTCCAAGGCACGAGCTGAGAACGACCCCGTGCCGTTACTCGCCGTGCTGCGCGATACGCTCGGCGACAAGGACCCCAAGAACGACCGGCTGCTCACGATCTGGCTCTTTACGGACCCGAGGCCGAGCAACGGCCGGCGAATTCTGTCGGCTGTTCCTTTCTATTACCGCCGGGACGACGACCGGAAGGCGCCCGCCACGGCTCGTCTGACCAAACTCTCTGATCTGACTCAGCCCGAGAGTCACGTGGCATCGTCGGTTGGACATAATCTCGTGCAGTGGCTGGTACTGGATGGGATTTCGACGCCGGTCCGGGCCTCGTCGCGCACCTATCGGACCAATGAAGTCGACGCACGGCGCCTGTATCTGGAAGAGGGCATCACCTTTTTGCGGCGCGCTCGTGATTCGGGCGCGGTGAGCCCTTTATCGCATGCAGAAATGGATTCGCTGATCGGCAGGCTTCATTTAAGCAAGCAGGCTTTCGGTGGTCTCACACGTGATCGCCGGCTTGAAGAGGTTGTGGAACATGAAGAGCTCACACGGAAGATCGCCGAAGGTCAAAACTGGGAGATTCTTCGTCAAGCCGCTGAAAAGACGGGCTTGATTTTCGAACCGATTCAGGTAGCGGGAATTTCCGGCGAGTTTGCGCTGTTGTGGATGGATGCGGATGTTCCGGGATCGGCCCACCTGCCAGCCCCGGAGAGCCCGGCCACGGCCTCCATTTTCAAGCTTTTAACGATCTCGAATCCATCCAGTTCGAGGGCACTGAAGCACTGGAATGGATATCAGGAGGTTCGCTCATTCACTGCCGATGGAGCATTGCTGCCGCTGGGTGAAACAGGTTCCTATGAGCACCGGCTGATCCCGCTGTCGCTCTACAGCCTCGACTACAGCCGGGTACCGCTGCTGCTGATCGACTTCCAAGATCCGACGCGGGCGAAGCGCCGGGAAATCTCGCAACGCGCCTGGAATGACATTGTTCACGGGGTTCTGGGACTCTCCATGACCGCAAACTGGTACTACTTCGCCGGGAGCGCGGTGTATGACTACATTCAGTCGCGGCGCGGGAGCGCGTTGGACCAGGGAAGTCGTTTGGACTGCTACGCCCGTTTCCGGGCCGCGTTAATGCTGGACCACGACTTGGACGGCGATTTCCGCTCTTACATGCGAGAGCGGCTGAGTCGCATGGCTACAAACCCGCTGGAGGTTTCTCCCGATTGGGAACTCGAGGTCGCGGGGCTTAACTTCCAACAGCTCAACTCCAATCTCGCGAAGTCCTCGTTCACCGATGGGCTCGACAACAAGCGACGAGCAGAGATGGCTGAGGCCACCGAGACGAGTGCTCGACGTGTCACCGCCGATATCGAGCATGCTGTGACGCTGGGCGCCTATACAAAACGAACGCCCAAGAATAAGTTCAACCTCATCGACCTGGATCATGAGCGCCGCATTCAGGCAGACCTCACCGTGCTCGAAAAGGCGACGCGAGATTCCATCGATCCCGATGTTGGCTCCGACAGCAAGGCTGTTGCGAACTCGCTGGCGGAGCTAACCGAACTGGTCGATGCCAATACCCCCCCGGCTGATCAGAAGCGCGCCAGGATAGTAATCGCAAAACTGAAAGTCAGTTCAAATGGCGAACTGCTCGCGCAGTCGGCCCGCCTAGAGGAATCACTAGTGAGCATCCGCGGCGGGAAGCGTACCGAAGAGCTCACGACGATCACCAAGAAGCCCGACACCTCGGGCAGTCCAACACTGGAGTGAAGCGCTTTCCCCGCAGCATGACTGCGGCGGCATTGTCCGCCTTCGCCGTGGCTGCGTGCCTTGGCGCAGAAAGAGCGCCACAGGGCAAACCGTCCGAGGCGCCCAACACGGCAACCAGGCTGGTCATTCTCAAGGTTGACGGGTTGAATGCAGACATCCTTTACCGGACCATGGCGCAGACTGACCCAAAGACCGGTAAGTCCAAACTCCCGTGGCTTTCTCGCATCTTTGCCGAAAACGGCATTATCTTCGACAACTTCTTCACGCGCGGCATCAGCCTTTCGACGCCGTCCTGGGATATGCTCGATACCGGCGTGCATGCGGTTATCCACGGAAACGTGGAGTTCGACCGATATACGGGTCGAGTCTACGACTATCTGAACTTCTTTCCCTTCGTTTACAACTACATTTGGTTGACCCAGGTGGACATGCCCGGGGTCTCAGTCCTGGATGCGGCCGGCATCCCGATGTTGCTGGACTACTATCCCTACGACCAGCAATTCCAAGGGATCCAGCTTTTTCAGCGCGGGCTCCGCTGGACCACCTTGGGGTACGGTCTGGAACATCGTCTTTCCAAGGACTACGTGCTCTCTGTCCTGGAGGAGCCACAAGCCGGATTTGGATTGGCCGAAGGCTTAAACGAGCAAACCATCACGGAGATGTTGGCCAAGATCCGAGCCAACCAGACACTCTATCTGGACTACTTCACCGGCGAGTTCGACCACATTGCTCACGCTAGCAGTTCTCCGGAGATCCTCTATAAAGAACTTCAAAAACTGGATGTGCTTGCCGGGAGGATCTGGACGGCTATTCAAGCAAGCTCGCTCGCGGAGCGCACGTTGTTTGTGGTGGTGTCGGACCACGGCATGAACACGGAGCCAGGCATCTATAGCCAGGGGTTTAACCTACCAGATCTGTTCAACAGCCCCGCCGCGGGAGCCCACCACGTTGTTACAGACCGCCAGCAACTGGATCAATTCAAGCTGGCCGGCATGCAGCCATTCGTGATTCGCGTGATCAGTCCCAGCAAGGGTTCGTTTTACTTAGCCGGCGAAGCAGATCACTATCCTACTGCGTGGCTTGATCTGGACGGAAATGAACGAGCTTCCGTGCAATTGCGAAACAGCGATCTGAATCGCATCCACATCCTGCTGCTGCAGTTGAAGCGTGATGATCTGCCGGTACCGGTCCGGCAGGCCGCGGTGCGCGAACTGGAGAAAACAATCAACCGTCATCGGGCCGAGTGGACCGAGATGGAGTCCAGCCTCCAGGCGGAGATCAACGCGCTTGGACCCGCGATCGAGGCGCGGAAACAGCTTCTCGGGAAAGTTCCCAAAGACCCGAGGAAGTGGCCGGCCGCGGAACTAATGGTGGGCGCGGACAAAAAAGCCCGCCGGGAAATGGCGGAGGCTGCCGGCTGGGAAGTGGAGAAGAAGGCGTACCAGAAGTACCTGGATCACATTCAGGCTTTGCTGGCGTTGAAGCCTGATTTGAAACACCCGCTCACCACAAACATCTCGCAACTGATGCCTGATCTTGCCCTGGGCGATCAGAATTGTGTCTTCGATCTGCAGAACTACGTTGCCGGCCCTGGGCCAAGGGGGTTGGTGCTGGATGGCAACGGCGATCTTGATGAAACGCAGTCATTCCGCCACGTGAATTATTTCCCGCTGCTGGTTTCGCAGCGCGTTCGGAACGTGCCCCAGCGCGAGCTTTCGGCGCAGCCCATTGACTTTCTGGCCGTCGGGCTTCCGGCATCCGGTCTGCCACCCCGAACGGAGGGCGGGCCAACACCGGAGTTCGCTATCTGGCTTTATGCGGATGATGAACACCAACTATTGGAACTGGTTCAGAATACAAACGATCTGGAAGAAATTCAGCTCATCCCGGTAAAGCACCTGTCGCAAGCGCGAGATGGCAAGGTTTCATATGAGCCGGGAGAATGGGTGGACGGCCTCCCGTTTCACTTGCTGGAAGACAAGGCGCTGCAACCGCCTCCAGGCGTGGAAGCCAGTAAGTGGCTGGGGGAGTGGCACTCCGAGGACGAATGGTTGCGAGCGACCTACGCCTGCCGATATACAAACGGGGTGGTCGGGATCACGGAAGAGCTATTCCCGATGACGGATGCATTGCCAAAGCGAGAATCCATGACACCGCTGTTGCAGCAACTGGAACTGCGCCGGCGGCAATTGGTGCAGGCGGACTTTCATATCTTTGCGAACGACCATTGGAACTTTAACGCGCGAAACTTTAATCCTGGTGGCAATCATGGCAGCTTTCTTCGCCAGTCGACTCACTCTGTGTGGATGATGTCCGGCGCAGGACTCGCCGCCGGCGTTCGCTACGCGGACCCGATAGACAGCCTGAACTTCGGCTCGACGGTTTTGCAGTACGCCGGCAAGAATGCGCCCATGCCAAAGCGAGTTTTGCATCTGCCCATGCGATCACCCGGCGCGATGCCCACGGACGAGTAACAGGAAACGTGCGTGCAGACGCGCATGCCCGGCCGCTCACATTGTGGTTAGATGAGGTCACATGGGCGAACTCAGCCGTATTGGAATTGCGGTGGATTCCGATCTTCTCGAACGCTTCGATACATTTATCGGTGCGCAGGGATACACGAACCGGTCCGAGGCTTTCCGGGATCTGATTCGCGACCGCCTTATCAGGCAATCGGTACAGTCCCCGCACGAGGACGTGGTGGGCACGATTACCTTGGTGTATGACCACCATGTGCGATTGCTGCCCGAACGGCTTACGGAGTTGCAGCACGACCACCAGCACACCATCGTCTCTTCGCTGCACGTTCACCTGGATCACGACAATTGCCTGGAAGTTCTGGTTGTCCGTGGGAAGTCTAACGATGTGCACACACTAGCGAATCTGCTGATCAGTACTCGA
>JBAUOG010000687.1:0-1585 GCA_049579625.1 Bryobacteraceae bacterium | reverse complement strand
AAACGCGGCCCTTGCCATAGGTCTTGGACCATGCCACCGCGAAATCGTGATCGGTGCGATGCACCCGTGGATTGTTGTAGTCGAGCTTGTTCTCATCCAATCGGAGAAGAACGTTGACGTTGTCGCGAGACCACGATTTCGCCTGGTAGATCTCATCCTTCTTCACGAACGATTTGGGGAACTGTTTGGTCGCCGGGAAAGTAGGATCTTCCAGAATGATCGGGGCATTAAAAGTCATCCAGGGATGCTGGTCGAACCACCCACCGATCATCTCGCCGTATTCGGGCCATTTGTAAAACGTATCGAGCGCGGCGTGAACGCCGACGAAGCCCTTCCCTTCATCGTGGATAAACGACAGCATGTCGGCTTTCTGAGAATCGTCCATCGCCAGTTCACCAGTGGTGCTGGCGAAGACAATGGCGTCGAAGTAGCTCAGGTTCTTGCCATTCATGTCGAGCTTCTTCTTGGTAATGAGCTGGCAGTCGGTTCGAAGGTAGGCTTCCCAGAGCCCGGAATCGTGGCCCATTTTCCAAAGTGTGCCCATGGCGCTTGAGATTGAATCGTGTTGGAAGCCTTTGGTCTCGCCGATGATCAGGATGCGCTTTATCTTGGGTGCCGGCGTCTGGGCCCGGGCGTGACGCTCCAGGACAATGGTGCCGCCAACGACTGTGATCAAGGCCAGCAGGGACAGAATGCGGGTGAGTTTCACAATGCCTCCGACGGTGAGCTTATCAGATACGTGATCCGCTTCTTCGCCCCCGTAGTCACGCGAAGCAGGGCGCTCGCAGCTTCCAGGAGGGGTCAGAGTAAGGGGCTCAACTCTTGTTGTGCTGCGCGAACGTGGGTTCGCTTACGCAGCAGCTTTTTCCGTGAAAGTAAGTGCCCATTTCGCTTGGCAACCGCCCGTTGTTTTTGACAGAATCGGCGTTTGGTACCCGCGTAAGTGGCAATGCCGCCGAAACGCCAGAGGCAGCCTTCCGAGATTGGGCCGCTGCTGTGTTTTAAATAGAAAGAAACTTCCGTGATTTCCAGAACAATGGAGCACATTTTCCAGCAGAGCTTTCACGCAAGGTTGCTCGAGGATCAATGCGTCACTTCGGTCTCCGTTCCCCTGCCAGAGGGTTCCCTGTTCGAGATAACCCACGTATCCGCGCGTGTCATCGTGCCAAGGGGCCAGTTCCCGCAGTGCCTGGTGCATGCGTCACTGGAGGGGCCAGCCGAGGAACACGAAGGTGTTGAATCGGTGGTAGTGCTGCAGTCACAGGGCTTGGCGAATTCAGCCGATCAGCTGTACGCCGCCAACCACCCGATTCAGCTTTACATTGCCGAAGGCACAACGTTGTCGGTGATTTTCTCCCGGAGCCAGCCGGCGTCGGGCAGCGCGATCCTGGAGATCAGTCTGGTCGGCCAACGCTGCAATTCCACCTGGTTGCGGGCCTCCGCGTAGCAGTTAGCCGCGACGTCAGACAAAAGAACACTTTGGCGGGAGGGCCAGCTCAAGTCCGTTGTGGGCGCGTCAGCCCGTAACAGCCGGTGTAAACCTACGGCCAAGCTGGCGAAATTCCCAGTTCGATTGCCAGATCTG
>JBAUOG010000686.1:0-11550 GCA_049579625.1 Bryobacteraceae bacterium | reverse complement strand
CACCATAACACATGTGAGCGGATTCGGGCGGGGAGGCGCGGCCTATAGTGAACATAAGAGCAAATCGACGAGGCGTCGATTGCAGGCGAGGGCGCCTCCCCTAAATTGCGTTGCGTGGTTTCATTTTCCGTCTATTGAGAATGCCAGGAGGACATTGCCGGGCGCGCCGCCCCACTGCCCGTAGCCGGAGTTCACGTAGAGCATTCCACCGGCAATGACCGGGCCCGCGACGTCCAGCGAACCACCGCGCGCTTTCGCGCGATTCACCGTGTCGTAGTCGCGAACCGTATCGACATCCCACACCACTTCGCCCGTCGCGGCTGCGTAGGCGCGGAGGTGTCCATCTTCAGAACCTGAGAACACCATGCCCGGAATCGCCGCCACCGCCGCCGATTGCGCCGGGCTGCAATTCTTACGTTCGCCGCACGAAGGTGGTTTCGCGCTCCACACCTTTTCTCCCGTGGCAATCTTCAGCGCAAACAGTCCTCCGCCGTGGTTCGGATCCAGGCCCAGACGGAATCCGTTCGGCGCTGAAGGGTCAGCGACAGGCGCGAATTGCAAATCGGACAGGGCCACATAAACGTTCTCACCATCTGACGCTGAGCCCCATTGGATTCCGCCCAGATACCCTCCTTGGCCCACACGCATCTGCCAAAGAATCTGCCCTTCGCGATCAGGATCCAAGGCGTGCACCACGCCGGACTTCTGTCCAATCACCAGCGCGCGATGCCCGTCTCCGAGTGAGATGAGAATCGGAGGCTGCCCAAAGTCGGAGTCCTTTCCCGACGTCTCGGGACAGTTGGGCTTGTCCGGGGTCACACAGCCGTTGTTGAAAACGTCGTTCGCCGTTACCTGCTTCGACCAGATAATCTTGCCGGTCTTCACGTCCAGGGCTAAGACCGCGTCGCTGGTCTTGGTGGCGGGCTCTGAATAGTTGTCTCCCGTTGCCACGTAGAGCACACCGGCTTTTTCATCGAGCGTGGGAGTCGACCAGACGCCTGCGCCGGAAGGCCCATGCAATTGGGTGCCGGCCTTGCTCTTGGTTGTTGGCTGAGGAGCGTCTTGAATCGTATATGTCCGCCAGAGGAGTTTTCCAGACGAGGCATCCAGGGCCACCACACTACCGCGGAAGGTGCAGCACTCATACTTGGGGTTCGGCGGCAGTATTTCTTCGAACGAAGAGAAAGGGACATACGCCACGCCGCCATGTACTTGCGGCGTGCCCGTGACCATCGCCGCGAAATGCTCTGCCGCGTGGACTTTCCAAAGAAGTTGGCCCGACGTCGCATTCACGGCATATACGTTTCCCTTGAGATCGCCGAAGTAAATTGCCGGTCCGGCACTTCCTGCGTCGTTGAAGACGATCCCGGAACGCACGGGCGAATCCGCTTTAAAGCTCCAGTACTGGCATCCGGTCTTCGCATCGAGCGCGTAAACCAAGCCGGTCAAGTCAGCCGTGAATAGCCGCCCGTCCGCTACGGCGGGTTGAGAGCGCACAGCCGTTCCCTGGCCGAGGGCGAAAGCCCACTTCAGCTTGAGTTTTGGAACGTCGGTGGCAGCAATTCCCGCAGCCGTCGTGTCCTGGAACCGGGTGTTCGCGAGATTTACTCCCCAGCCAGTCCAGCGCGCAGCAGGAGAGATGGGCGTTGTGGCGCCTTGGCAAAGAAACTCGGTTGCGGCCGGCGAGGCAGTGGTCTGCTTCGGCGGCGCCAGATAGGCAACCACGGCATCGCGCTCAGCCGCCGTCAACCCAGCTGCTTGCGTTTGCATCGGGCCGCTTTCCAGCGAACGGCTGATCGCCGCGGCATCCATCGCTCGAAGGGCGCTGACGGGCGGAACTCGTCCCACCGGGGTGTCATGGCAGGCGGCGCAGCGTTGCTTGTAAATCGCGGCGCCGTCCTGGGCGAGGGCCAGACCGGAGGTGAGGGCGAGGATGATGAGGATCAGGGGCAAACGTGACATAGGGTACGGTATTCAAGTCTATCTGTTTGTTTGGTGAAGGTGGGTAGGGGACGTTGGAAAAGTGGACGATCAGCTGCATCGCGTCAGAGCCAGCCTTCCCTCCACCGGCCCGCAGCCCCTCTCCACGAACCCACCACTGAAGTCACATAGAATGTGTGAGTTACGTTCCGAGCATCACAGGCTGAAGGCCCTGTGCCACGAATTGTCCTGTACTGGAGAGCTTGTGACACTTATGACGGAACCCAGCGGCCCTCGTAGGCTGAAGGCCGTGCCTATCGGTTCCCAACCGGGGAGCTTCCTAGAAGTCGAGGGCGATTACTTCGTGAAGATCGATGGAAGGGATCTCGAGATCAAGAAAGCCATTCTGTTCGCGAGATTGCAGGACTTGGTTCGATACCAGGAGCTGCACTTTGGTAACTCGCTTACCGGCTGGAATGCGGATGCACACCCGTTGGGTGCCGATGGGGATAATCTCGCGCACCGGACCTTTCATCATCATGGGATTCGTAAGATTCACCAGATGAACCGTCATGGAGTTTTGTTGCGACCAGATCGCGACATCCAGGACACCGTGCCCCGTCACGGACAGCGGCGGTGATTCATTGGTTGCCCAGGAAACCGCATTCCTCAGCAGCTTGGCATGATCGACGTCAAGGATTTCCCAGAACGTGCGATCCACGTCCCAGGGGAAATACACAATTCTGCCCTCGCCAAATTGACGCAGGAACACACCAGCTTCTTTCGTGGCGATGGGACGAGGGAACACCGCTTCCATCGGTAGATCGGGATAACTGGGCACGACCGTCAGCGGGGTCGCCACGGTGTGGCCGTCGTCGATGGGATTGACGATCACGCGATGAACACCATTCACGATGCGTGTCGAATCCTCAAAGCCGGAGAGAAGCGGATGAAACTGGTTTGTGCCGGGCTGCTTCTCGAGCGCCAGGTAGGAATTCATCATGGGCCCTTCCAGCCTGCCGGCGAAGGTAGCGCCGAACTGAGAGGCGAGACCAAAATCCTGACGGCGCTTCCCCCATTCGTCGTAAAGCGAAGTTTCGTACGTCGCAACCAGGCTGCCGCCGTTGGCGACGAATTGCTTCAACTGGTCACATTGCTTCACCGATAGAGCGGCGATGTTGGGCAGGATCAAGGTACGAAAAGGCCGCAGGTGTTCGGCGTCCAGGAGGTGGTCATGCACCATCTCGAAAGGAACGCGGGCCTCCACCAGGGCTTGATAGAAGCCGAGGGCCGGATCTTCAATTTTGGCGTGAGCCGCCTCGCCGCCGTAGAACGCGGCGCTCTGCTGCGAATAGACGATGGCAACGCGCGCCAACGAATCGAGATTGCGCAGGTAACGTTGGTTGGCATAGTGCCAGGTGTAGATCTGCTCCACCACTGGCAGCCAGCGGGTGTCAATCGGCTTGGCATTGAACTTGGTAAACCACGGCCGCAGTCCTTGTGCGATGCCGTCCGCCACCCACAGCCGGATCTCATCTCCGCTCTGGACGGAGTCCTTCCAGCGGTACTCTTCTTCGAGGCCAACACTGAAGATGCCGGCGATCGGCTTCCGGCCGAGTGTGGCGCGATACTCTTTCGCATTCTTGCCGTTGGCCCACGGCGGCATCACGCCGCGGCGCGCCTGACGGTCGGCGAAAAGAGTGGGAGCGAGCTGGCCGATAATCGCCATATCCAATTCGCTCAAGGCTCCGCCGCCCGCATTGGCAATGTAGGCGGCATTCGGATTGATGGCTTTGATACGCGCGTCCCAAAGGCGCCACAGCTCGAACAAACGCTGTTCACGCCACACGATGTAGGCGCGCCGCGCGGGGTCCTGTGGATCTTTTGTGCGCGGGAGATCGAGCTGCGCGAAATGCCGGAAGTTCTCGCGGCAGTGCTCGCAGAAACACATGCCGGAGCCTGCCCAGCGGTTGGAAAAGATGCCATCCACTTTGTACAGCGTGACGATCTCTTCCGTAACCCGGGTCATGAAGTCGAAATTGTAGGGGCCTAGGGCGCAGGTGACCCAGAGTTCATGGTCGGACCAGTGGCGGCGTGGTTTCCCGTCAGCGTCCGCCATGATCCAGTCGGGATGCGCATCATAGACGTTCTGATGTACGGCGTGAGGGTCGGTTCTTGCGATGACATTCATGCCGAGGCCACGGCAGCCTTTCGCGAAGTCGCCAAACGCGTCCCGGTCGGCCAGCCACTTGCTGCGGTAGTGAAGCGGAATGCGGGTGGGATAGAACGCGACGCACCCGCCGGCGCTGAGGCAGGCCGCGTCAACATGCAACCGTCGAAAATACTCAAGCCAGAACGCCTCATCATAATTGCCGGGGTCGTCCTCGACAAAAGCAACCTGCGCCCAACGCATCGGCCGGTCGTACCAGCCTTCCTGGGTGTTAGCGGATGCTTTCGATGGGGTGGCCACAGGCAGCATGGCGCCGGCAACACTGGCTTTTAGGAACTCGCGACGGTTCATTGTTTTCGAGACCGGATGAACAATAGTAGACACACCGGGCGCGCCGGTGGGTTCAAGCGATAGAGTGGTGGCCGTATGGTGACCAACGCATTCATTGGTAAATCCCAGAAGCCCACAGAGAGTGATCTGGCGGAGCAATTGGGCGGGACGAAGGGCATGTGGGACCAGCTGCTAGCCGAGCTGGCGAAGGAATTCGATCTCGTGACAACGGAATGGAATTCCTATTCGCCGAAAGCCGGATGGTCACTGCGACTGAAGCGTGGGGAACGCAACATTGTGTATCTGTCGCCGGGCCACAACTGCTTTATGGCGTCCTTCGCGCTCGGTGATAAGGCGGTGCGGGCGGCACGCGAAAGTAAACTACCTAAGACGCTGATGCAGATTATCGATGGATCGAAACGCTACGCCGAGGGCACAGCGGTGCGGTTGGACGTCAAAGGTCTGAAGGACCTGGTGGCTATTAAGAAACTGGTGGCGATCAAGTTGGAGAACTGATCGTTCGCCGAGGGGGCTTAGAGAGAGGAATAACATGCTACAAATGCGTTGGTTCGCCGGAGCATTGCTTGCGGGCGCCGTTGCTTTAACCGGAGCCGACCAGTTGGTCAATCCGCTGTTGAGCGCGGGGCCGGACCCATGGGTGATCACGCGTGATGGCAACTACTATTTCATGTGCTCGACGGGAACGAATCTGACGATTCGCAAGACGCGCTACCTGGCTGACTTGTCGAAGGCCGAACCACACGTTGTCTGGACACCGCCCGCCACTGGGCCGTACTCGCACGATATTTGGGCGCCGGAACTGCATTATCTGAACGGCAAGTGGTACATCTACTTTGCCGCTGATTTCGCCACAAACATGACCCACCGCATATTCGTTGTCGAGAACGGGTCTGCCGATCCAACGCAGGGCGCATGGACTTTCAAAGGCAAAGTGGCAGACCGGAGTGACAAGTGGGCTATTGACGCGACTGTTTTTGAGAATCGCGGTCGGCTTTACATGGCGTGGTCTGGATGGGAGGGTGACACGAACGGCCGCCAAGACATTTACCTCGCCGAGCTTGAGAATCCGTGGACGGTGAAAAGCGATCGCGTGCGCATCAGCACATCAGACTATGCGTGGGAGCGTGTGGGTGACCGGCAGTTGCCGCGACGTGCCGGGGAATATCCGCCGACCGATCCGGCCGAGCCGACGCACGTTGACGTGAATGAAGGTCCCGAGGTGCTGCAGCACGGCGACAGAGTCTTCCTGGTCTATTCGGCCAATGGCTGCTGGACCGACTTCTATTCGCTGGCCATGTTGGAAGCTTCCGCAAAGGACGATCTGCTAAGACCCTCAAGCTGGAAGAAGCGGCCGCAGCCGGTGTTTACCTATTCGCCCGAGTCGCATGCGTTCGGTCCTGGGCACAACGGGTTCTTTCAATCTCCCGACGGCCGCGAAGACTGGATCATTTACCACGCTAATCCTGAGTCGGGCCAAGGTTGCGGAGGGCAGCGTTCGCCGCGCGCACAACGCTTCGTGTGGAACAGCGACGGCATACCTGACTTTGGCAGGCCGATTGCGATCGGAACTTCGATTGCTCCTCCGTCGGGGGAGGCGCGCGAGTAATAGACGCAGCTTGCACTCTGCGGGAGATGGGTAGAGGCTGGGAGTAGCGGAGACGCGCGGCTCACGTCTCGAAAGGCGGAGTTCGCAGGCCATGACAAGGCTCAGGCCCTTCGCGGCCTTCTCGGGTTTGGGATCGGCCGCAGTGGAGCTGCACCGGGATTGGATCGCTGCGCGAGAGCAAAAACTCGCCCGGATGGGCGTGGATCCAGTCTGTCCCTTTAGTTGGGGCTTGGAAGCGCTAGAGGGGGTGCCCGGTTTCGAGCCGGAATCGGGCTGTCCGGAATTGGAAACATTCCGGACAGCCAATCGGCGATGGCTTGAAAACAGCAAAGAGTTCTTCACTTACCAGAAGCCGGCACGGTTTACGCTGGATGGCTCGCATCTGCAGTTCCGCTCACCGGTCAGAAGTCTGTACCGGGAGAACGATACCGTGTCCGCGGAGTATTTTCGATGTGCTCACGCAGCCGGACGCGCGGTGCTGGTGCTGCCGCACTGGAACGCGGCACCCGGCTCGTACGCCAGTTTTTGCCGGTTCCTGAACCTGGCGGGCTTCTCCGTTTTATTGGTGACCCTCCCGTATCACGGAGACCGCAAGCCGAGGGAATGCAGAAGGGCCGAATACTCGGTCTCGGCCAATATTGGCCGGACGATCGCTTCCGCGCGCCAAGGCATCATCGATACGCTGTGCTGTTTGGACTGGCTGGAAGAACGAGGTTACCGGCAGTTCGGCATTGCCGGCACCAGCCTTGGATTCGGTCACGCTTTCGTGGCGAGCGCGCTCGACCCACGGCTTACGGTGAACGTCTTTAATCACTGCTGCTCAACGGTCTCGGACGCGATTTGGGTGGGCATGCCAAGGCTGCGGGCAGCCTTCGAATCGCATGTTTCACAGAAAGAGCTGCGCGAGTGCTGGAGCGTGATCAACCCGATCAGCCACTTCGAGCGGTTTGCTCGTTTGCCGAAGAGATCGCTGCTGATCCGGGGCCGCTACGACACGACCTTTGCTCCTGATTATGTTGCGGAGCTGATTCAGCGGTTTGAGACAGCGGGACTTGATTATGAAGTTGTGGAACTGGCGTGCGGTCATTACACGATCGGCGATCTTCCCTTCGCGCTGCTCAGCGCCTATCGCATCGGTGAGTTTTTGAAGAAGAATCTGCGATGTCGTTAGAATCCGCGTGCTTTACGCGCCCGGTTGCTCTGAAAATACTTGGTTGGGAGGCCTTAGCTTAGGCAGCCCGCGGTTGACGAGCTTTGTCGCGTTTGGGGACACGCCCACAGCGCGCACGGCGAGCTGGCGCTCCGCCGGCGCTTTGAGACGCTGGAAGTGAACATGACATCAGGCCGGGGTGTCCCCGATGAGCTGAGGAGCGCGCCGTTCGGATGAACATGCCGCAACCTCTTTCATCATTGCGGGTGTGCACTCCGGCGCTCATGCTGAGATCTGTGACCCACGGGTTGAGCGACCAGGTTGTGGCTGTAACTGTGTCCCAGTCACAGATTGTTTCAACCCGGCTTCAGCCGGTGGCCTTGCTGAGATCTGTGCTGGAGACAGGAAACTCGCGTATTCATCCAGTTTGGTGGCCCGCCTGGCCACGGCTACTCCCTCACGGTCACGGCTTCCGTTGGTTCGCTGGAGGTTTTCACTCAGACATCTGACGTATCTACTGCTTGCCGCCGACTCGAGCCTGCGCGGCTTCATAGCTTGCGATGCTCTGGCCCAGCGCCTGCACCAGGTCGGACTGATTCCGCTCTTGAGCGGCCCGCTGCGACTTGCGTGCGGTCTCTAAAGCGTCACTCAACCTGCCCAACCGGGCATAGACTGCGGCGAGCGTACCGCCCATGGACGGGTCGCCGGTTGTCAATACTGCCTTCTCCAGATGCGGGACCGATTCTTCGAACTTGCCGGCCGTGGCCAACACCCGCCCCAGATAGTAGTTCAACTGCGCGGAGCCGGGATTGGCGGCCAGCGCTTTCTCCAAATGCGGAATCGCGTCGTTGGGACGGTCTTTTTGAAGCAAAGCGATGGCGAGGTTTGCGTGGATCTCGCCGTTATCAGGGTCGAGCTCCAGCGCCTTTTCGAAGTTCGGAATCGCCTCGTCTACGCGGCCAGCCTTGGCCAGCGCAATCGCCAGATTCGCGTAGGCCTCCCCATAGCCTGGATTGAGTTGCAACGCCTTTTGACACTCAGCGATCGCATCGCCACGGCCACTCTCCGCCAGTGCCGCTCCCAGGTTGCTGTGCACCATGGCGTCCCAAGGACTCAGTATCGCGGCCCTCTCAAGATACGGAATCGCCTGGTCGTAATTCCCTTCGCGCGCCAGAGCGATGCCCAGATTGGTGTATCCGTCGGGATAGTCGGGTTCAGTCTGAGTCGCTTTCAGGTAATGGGCTTTGGCTTCCTCGACGCGGCCCACCTTCGCCAACTGCATCCCCAGGTTGCTGAGCGCCTTCGCATCGTCGGGACTCAACGCCAGCGCCTCGTTCCATTTGGCGATCGCGGCATCATACTGCTTCTTCTCCCCCAGCTTGAACGCCTCGTCAAACATGCGGTAGAAGTCTGTGGCCGGCGTTTCGATTTTGGCCATGCCGTCCGCCGGAATATTGACGAACTCGGGAATGTTCACTGCGCGGTTGGCGGCGGTCGCGTCTTCGATCAGGATGGCTGGGCTGTCGTTGCCGTCCTCATCGATATGGGTCAGGTACATCTGCGTGTAGGGCGAGCGAGCTTTCGAGGAGAAAACCAGCCAGCGACCGTTTGGCGAGAAACTGTGCCAGGAGTTCATGCGCCACATGTTGGCGCGCAGCAGGCGAGCGGCTCCGCCGGTTGAGGGCACAATGAATAGCTGGCTGTCGGGACGCATGAGCAGGCCGTTGTGCGCCTGGACGAAGACAATCCACTTGCCATCCGGCGAGACCTTGGGGAAACTGTTGCTCTTGCCATTCTGTGAGGCGCCTTCGATGCGTTCCGCCAGACCGCCTTTTCCACCATTGAACGGGATCCGGTATAGGTCGTATTGAATTTGCGTTTCGTCCGGACTGTTGGCGTATTCGGCCATTGGTTGTCCAGGCGGAAAAGGATCCCGGGCCTCGGCCCGTGCAAACACCAGGTATTTGCCGTCTGGACTCCACACCGCATTGGTTTGCACATAGCGCGGATCGTCGGCACCCGGCAGTGGCGCCAGTTGACCACTCCCCCGGCTATACCAGGCAAGAATGCCGCGCGTCGGATAAAACACCTGGCCAAACTTGTAGTCCTTATAGCCGGCGTTGTAGAAGCGATCCAGTAAGAAGGGCGCAAAGCCTTGAGGGTTACGCGCGACTTGCTGGCGCGGATTCTCGATGGTGGTTACGACATATTGGCCATCGGGTGAGACCTGGGACATGAAACCGAAGCGCTTCGCGGTTGGCCCATCGGTCTTGACGGGCGCCGCTCCTCGAAATGAGCCCCATCGGATGACGTCCTCGTTGCGAATGGACATTTCCTTTTGCACCTTAACCAGCGCGTAGAGGCCCTTGTCGTTCTGCGGGCCGTCCATGTCCAGGCCGAGGGTCTTGCCGTCGAGGGCGAAGGAGTGGCAGTTCGCGCAAGTCGGGAGACTCTGCATGATCACTTTGCTCTGTGGCTCGCTGATATTCCGCAAGCGCCAGGCAATCAGATTGACGGCGGAATCCGGCAGGGGCTTGATGACGCCGTTCACGGTGGCGGTGGGGATCAGCGGCACATCGCGGTAGAAGATGGGCGCACCCACCGGATCGCGTGAAGTCCGAAAGGCGATTTGACCGCGCGAGACTGCTGATCCGGCCTGGCCGGCGAACCCGGTAATGGTGAGCGTAGCGCCGTCGAGTGAACGGCTTTTGATGGCCGCCCAGGTTTGCGGATCAGGCTTCCAGGTGTGTGAAGCGGCTTGCTCCGGAGTGAGTTCGGGCGGCACGGCTCCCACACAGCGCGGATCGATGGGACCGGGTTGCAGGAGTTCGCCCTTGGATTCGACTCGGACCGGAGCGGGCTTGCCTCTGAACTGCACTTCGATGGTCCAATGAGTGGCGCTCGGCTGTTCATCCCGCCACAGGAAAGTGGGAGGAGCAATGTCGGGCGGAAAGATGGACCCGTCCTGCGGGTAATCGACGGTGATGCCGGTGGCGGGGTTCTTCGTGTCTTCAGCGGTGGCTGCCAACGTTAAGGCCGCCACGCCAATTACGACGCAACTGATGAACGACTTCACCCCGGTTTTATTGTAGCGGCGCATGTGATTGAGGCTTGTCTGGAAGCGCGTTGGCCCAAGGATCATTCTTGCTTTAGTTATGGCCCAGAAGGATTCGGCTTTTGCCCGGCCTGCGCCTCGTACCGAGCCAAACTTGCGGTCAGGTCCTGAATCATTTTGTCGTCGCGCCCGGGGGTAGCAACCTCGATGGCTCGGCGAGCCGCCATGGATGCATCCGCAAAGCGACCGATTTCGGCGTACAGGGCCGCGAGCATGCCCAGGAAAGCAGGCTCCCTCCCGCCGGTCAGTTTGACGGCTTCCTCCAGATGTGGCACGGCATCCGCGAATCTGCTTTTCGAAGCCAGGACTCGCGCCAGATTGAGCCGGTACTGAATATCATCGGGCTGCAGAGCGACAGCCTTTGCCATGTGGTCGATGGCGCCATCCGGATCCTTGGTCATAAACAGGACCACGCCCATGTTGCTTTCCGCATCGGCGAGCTTTGGATCGAGTTCCAGCGCCAGCCGGCAATGTTCCATGGCTTCGTCCAGGTGGCCGGTCTGGGCTAACGCGCCTCCGAGATTGGTCTGGGCACTGGCGTTTCCCGGGTTGATTTCCACCGCTTTCCGAAAGCTTTTGATCGCTTCATCCATGCGGCCCATCTGTGCCAGCGAGCCACCGAGGTTGTTAAAGGCTTTGGATGAGGAGGGGTCCAACTGAACGGCGGTCTTATACTCCTGGAGCGCTTCGTCCAGCTTTCCGGTGGCGACGAGAGCGTTGCCCAGACTATTATGCGCGCGCGCGTCGGTTGGTTCCTTATCGAGAGCCTGCCGCCAAGCCGGGATCGCCTCGTCGTATTGTTTCTTTTCCGCGAAACCCGACGCGATGTTGTACAGCTTGTAGAAATCGGTGGCCGGCGCCTCGATGCGCTCCAAGCCGCCCGCTGGAATGTTTACAAATTCGGGGATATTCGCGGCGCGGTTCGCAGCTGTCGTGTTGTCGATGAGAATAGCCGGGGTGCTGTTGCCCTGTTCGTCGATGTGCGTGAGATAGAGCCTGGTGTACAGCGTGGGCGTTTTCGAGGAGAACACCAGCCATCGTCCATTGGGCGAAAAACTGTGCCAGGAGTTCATGACCGCCAGATTGCTGCGCAGCGGCCGCTCCTGGCCGCCGGTCGCGGGAACGATGTAGAGCTTGCTGTCGGGGCGCATCAGGAGCCCGCATTTGTTCCGGACAAAAACAATCCACTTACCGTCGGGAGAGACCTTCGGGAAGTCGTTGCTCATGCCGTTTTCGGA
>JBAUOG010000685.1:0-2254 GCA_049579625.1 Bryobacteraceae bacterium | reverse complement strand
CTGTATGGTCTAACAAGGGATTAGACAGGTCTGGATAACGTCCCGTTTTGGGGTGTTATCCAAACGCCCCCTCCCCTCCACGGATGAAAGTTCCCCGTTCATCAACGGCGATTTTTACTCCTGCCGCCTCGCCTGTAAAGGCCAAAGTTGAAGAGCTTTCATCTTGCCAGGACACACCTTTTCAAGTTGGGGCACGCCAGGAAACAGGGGATTTGGCGAACATAAGCGCATGCAAGCGGTTGGGGCCGCCATCGGCGCGGCTGAAGCGCTGCTGGAATTTGCGGGTGGTCACTCGGCTCTTGGGATTGAGCTTGCGGCATTGGGCCACCCACACTTGGGCCAAGCTGACCACCAGTCGGCGAAAGAGGCTCAGGACAAAGGCGGCTTTGGGATGGCGCACTCGGCTGTGATCTTCGTGCAGGGTCACATCCAGGGCGTGATGCAGTGCGCTCTCAATGACCCAGTAACCGCGTTTGAGCTTGAGGAAGCCCGCCGCATCCATCGCCTCCAGCGTGAGGCTGCTGATCAAGTAAACCGTTTCGGTGGTGAGTTTGCCCTGGCGCCGCACCCGGCGTCGGAGCCGCCCGATGGTCTGGACTCCAGGGAAGCCCACCTGCTGCGGGGAAGCCTCCCGACAGTCCAGCATCCGGATCTCGCGGCGGCTGCGGTTGCGCTCGCGCGTCAGCGCCCGGGTGCGCGGGGTGGGCCGAGGGGGAAAAACGCTGGTCGGCGAAGAGCGTTTCCAGCGTGGCAAAGAGGTCCTTTTGGTTCTTTTTAACCGTCAGCAGATACTCGCCTCCCTGGTCGTAGAGGATCTGTTTGGCTTGGGCTACTTGGGTGTGGGCCGCGTCGGCCAGCACGATCTTGTCCACCAGATCCAGTTGCGCCAATTGCTGGCGGCCGGTGGGGATTTCGTTGCTGCCCTTGGGCACCAGCGTGGAACCCAGCCAGCGACCGCTGCCGCTGACCGCGCTGACGGACTCCACGTCGGCGTGGCGGATTTCCTTGCCGTCAATAATCACCAAACGGTCCTGCACCGGCCCCAACACCTGTTCCTGCCACAACAAGAGCACCTGCTGCAAGCGCGTCTCATCCACGGCCTTGAGTACCCGTTCAAAGGTGGTCCGCCGCGGACAGCGCACTCTGCGGGTGTGCGGATCCTGCCGGAAGCGCAGCGCCCGCAACTGCGCTGGGGAGAGGGTGGCCGCATAGTCGGCCAGGTCTTCGTAGCCCCGGCTCACCCCGCTGAACATGGCCATGGCGATGAGCACCAGCATCCCTGGGAGCGGATAGCCTAACGCTTGGAGGCGCCGAAACTCCGGCACGTCTCGCCCCAAGCGCACCATCAAGCTCTCGATCTCCTTGACCTTGGCGGTGCAGCGGGGGCGGGCGGGCCGCAAGGCACTGGCCCAGGCCGGCGGCAACTGCGCCGCCCGGAGCTTGACGCACGCGTTCTTCTCCAGCTCGCGAATCCACACTTGCTTGGGAACCCCGTGCTCTTGGTAGAAATCCACCGCGCTACGCTTCCAGCCGCGCGTCGGCCCCAACTGGCTCCAGCCACTGACCTTGTAGGCCGTGCCCCGATAGAGGTTAGGGTCCACAAAACTCTCGGCCAACGCGACCGGATGTTGCCACCGGCTCTGCCAGTCCGCACTCAAGCGTCCGAGCATGAGCTTCATAAACCGGCTGACCAGATTGGGGTAATGGCTCTGCGGCAGCACATAGAGCCGTGAGTTGTTGACCACCAACGGCAGGCGCTCGCGCCGTTGCGCCTCCGTCCAGCCGATGAAGGCGTCCCGGGCCTTGAGATGCAAGGCGGGCGCGCTCCAGGCGGCGACCGCCAGCCATTGACCCCGCCAGAGCACCGCATAGCGTAACTGCTCGCCCACCAACTGGGCGCTGTGCAGATAATGGTGCTCGACCAGGATTCGGTCGCACTGTTCGATGTCCTTGGGCCGGACCAGCAGCTTGATCTGCATCTGGCTTAGCACGGTTTGCTCGTCAGCACTGGGCCGACGAAAAGCAACTTTACGCTTTGGCATGGGCCAAAAGGTAAAAGAGCTGCGGGCAGATGTCCCGCAGAAAGTGTTAGAACCCCCGTGGCCCAAGGGGTTTGTGACCAGAAAAGGTGCGCCCTAGCGTTTCGGAGCGTTTAGAAGCGTGCAAATGGTTGTTGGACACAGGTCACCCCTAGCGGGGTTTGGAAACGGCAGCGGGCGGCTGCGGTGCTATAAACGGGTCACGCCTAACGGGG
>JBAUOG010000684.1:0-1516 GCA_049579625.1 Bryobacteraceae bacterium | reverse complement strand
CAGCAGACGCGGTTAAAGATAAAAGTTGCATAATAAACCTCGTTTTAGCATGACAAATGGCTGGTATAAACGAATCAGTGAAGCCAATTTTTTGTGACGAAAACAAATAGACTACGCAATAGATAGTAGCACGGCTCGTCTACCCCTGACAAGGCATCAACTGGTGCAGCTATTCTGACGTCTTTGGCAATCGTGCGAGGATTTGAGAGAGCAGCGCTGTATGATCATTTAAGATTACTTCAAATTGGCTATTTCGCTGTTTAAGAGAATGGAGACTTTCGTCCATTGTATTCAAGCGTTGATTAACAGAATGGAGGCTTTCGTCAACTGTAATTAAGCGCTGGTTAACGGATTGGAGGTTTTCATCCATAGTATCTAAGCGCTGGTATATTCTTTTGATATCCTGCCCCTGGTGTCGAATTACACCAACCATAATTGTGAAGTTTTCATCCATTTCCTGGATATGTGCGGCGGTGTTTTGTTCCAATGCAGTTATTCGTTCTTCTTGCGTAGGCATAGGGAAGCTGCCTTTCTTTCACTAAATAACAAGTTTTATTATAACATAATGCGTGGCGTACTCTCCTAAGCGGAAGAAAATTTGGCTGGTTTTGAAATGAACCTCAAAGTGCCTTCTGAAAATCACTCTGTAATTCACACAACCAGTCAAGTAGGGCACGTGTCTGATGAATACGGCTGCGTAATACAACGTGATCAAGAAAAGCGGTATCGCTGGTGTCGGCATCGGGGAGACGCTGTGACTCGAGATGGTCGAGAAATTTACGACAGGCGGTGATTTCACGATCAATCAAGCGTGCTGTCTGATCTGGAATGATTTGTCGCACAAAATAGAGTTTGAGAAGGAAGAATATTCGAATTTCACGCGGACGCTCCACAGGTGTCGTGAGCCATTCGTGAAATGCAGCGCGCCCTGGATCAGTCAGGTGAAAGATTCTGCGAGGAGGGCGGATACCTTGAGGCTCCAGCTCTGCTTCGATATATTCTAAGCGTTCCAGCTTTTTGAGAAACGCATACATCTGGCTCATCTCTAGATGAACAATCTGGCGTAATGTGCCACCCTGAAACTGTTGAAACATCTCATAGCCATACATTGGTTGACCATCAAGAAGACCTAGGATAGCGTATTCGGCTGGTTCGCTGATTTGCATCGATCTCTCTGTTAGCTATTTATTATAATGATCAAAAAAGATCAGTGGATGGAGCCATTATAGTCTACAATAGTAGACGAGGCAAGTCGACTTTCATCGAAATAGCAGGTGTGATAACTCAGCGCCAATTACGTATAATTACGGGAGTGTATTATACGAAGGAATACATGCATGTCTATTCTCGACAAACCTCTTTCACCCTGGCCGCAGCGCACACGTTGGCGGTGGGCCATTCTTATTTTGAGTATAGTAGCTGTATTGTTGGTGGTTTTCTTTGTACTGACTGATATTCGTGCTGATTTTGCAATCGGCGTACATTTTTTTACTGCCCCTAATCATTTTACATATCA
>JBAUOG010000683.1:0-3980 GCA_049579625.1 Bryobacteraceae bacterium | reverse complement strand
AGCAACTCGGGCTCAGCCTCCCCGAGAGGTTCGAACTTCATCGCAAATGTAGTGTAGACTCGGCGATTGCCTGAACTCATTCTGAATGACTTAGGTGCCTTCCGGCCTCCGTCGTGACGAACTTCGGGTAGCGCCGCGTTGGCCTGAAATTGACGCCGCAGTCGCTCCCGCAAACGGTTGGAGTAGTTGCCCAGCCAAACTGGGAGCCATGGGTGCGTCAATTCCGTACTTCGTCGGCCACTGCTTCTTTGGCAGATAAAAGGTGCCGAAACATTTGTCCACCCAGGGCAGTAACGCGGCGTAGTTTTTGTTAATGTACTCAGGCCCATCTTTCGTGTGGTGCCAGTGGTGGAAGGCGGGGCTCGACACCAACCGCTCCAGCCAGCCGAAACGCCACCGCACGTTGGCGTGGATAACGAAGCTCCATATGGTGCCGGCGAGCACGTACAGCAACGGCAGCAGGTCCACTGTGTTCCCGCTCGGTTGCGCCAGCCCCAGCACATAAATCGGAATCAAGCCGCAGAGGCGGGTGAAGACAATGTCCAACGGGTGCGCACGGGTGTTTACCAGCCAGTCCATCTCCTCCGCACTGTGGTGGATAGCATGGAAGCGCCATAGCACGGGAATCTCGTGCATCCAGCGATGACCCCAATAGGCGCCGATTTCTCCCACGACCAGCGCCGCCGCGAAGCGCAGCAGCAGCGGCATGTCCGCTGCCCTCGCGTACAGCGCGCTGGGCACAGAGTGATGCAGCTCCCGGGCAATGACCGACAGCGGCAGCGTCAGGAGCAGCTTGGGCAGGAGACTATTGAGAAAGTAATAGCCCAGATCCGTGAGAAACCCTCTACGAAAGACTTTCTGCGGATGCTGCGCCCAGAGCCTTTCGAGCGGTACGAAAATGACCACGAGCAGCACCAGCCAGGCACACAGCCTGAGGGCATCGAGCGCCAACGGCGGCAGATTCTGTTGCACTTGTCGGAGCGCTTCCATAGAAGGAAATGGCTAGACGACCGAATGAAAATCGGTTAGCTGCGTTTCTTTAAATGCCTTCAATATAGCAAGAAAAGTAAGGGGCGATTGTTTGGTGCGGCGGGCGTCCGCCCGCGCTATGGCCCCGTCTGGACGTGGACCAACACAACGCCGAGGGTGTTAGCGGCGGTCAGGGGTTTGCCTCCGGTGGTGTCCTGAAGATAGAAAGTTGTGCCATCGGATACCCACTGACCCGTCGTTGCGGTTCCGGAGGAGCCTCCGGCTGCGAAGAGCGTTCCGTTCGGAGCGGAGACGTGTACTTCCACGCTGGTTGTATTAGGCGCATTCCATTGAATGGTGGTGGCGCCAAGAGCTGTACCCGAGGAAGGCACCACCGGATTGGGCGTTGCCAGGAGGGAATTGGCCTGGCTTTGCAGATACACATTCAGCGTGGCTAATGTGGCGGCCGGAGAGAGCTGGTTCCCACTTGAGGCATCCTGCAGAAAGAAGAGCATACCGTTGGTCACCCAGAGTCCGGTGACGGCCGAGCCCGAAGGGCCTCCCGCCACGAGCAAGGGTCCGTCTGGCGCTAGGACGTGTACCTCGACGTTGGTTACGGTGGGCACGTCCCATTGAATGGTTGTTTCTCCCAACGCGGAGACAACGGAGCCAGCGGCGTTGGGAATCGGATTGGGAGCCGCAAAGAAAGAACTGGATTGTTGACGCACGGCAATGGCGGCAACCGCCAGTGTATTGGTGGCTGAGAGGGGCTTGCCGCCGGTGGTGTCCTGCAAATAGAAGAGCATTCCGTCAGAGACCCACGTTCCGGTGGAGGCGCTGCCCGAAGAACCACCTTCGGCAAGCAGAGGACCATCGGGAGATGTGACGTGCAGCTCGATCGTGGTGGCGGCAGGGGCGCTCCACTGCAGAGTTGCCGTTCCAACTGTGGCGGGGGCCAACACGACGAGCGGATTCGGGACTGCGGTCAGCAGAGCTTGAGACGAGGGCTGAGTGACCACCACATCAACCGTGTTCGACGTGCTGGCGCCGTAAGCGTCGTTTCCCGCATAGGAGGCCGTGATGGAATGCGCGCCAAGAGCCAGCGTGCTGGTGGAATAAATAGCTAGGCCGCTAGCGTTCAGGGTAGCGGTTCCCAGGGGTGTGGAACCGTCGAGGAACGTAACGGTTCCCACGCCAGGGGTGACCGCGGCAGCGAAGGTGACCGGCGAGCCCAAAACGGGTGCGGCATCCGAAGCAGTCAAAAGAGCGGTGGTTGAAATCGGCAACGAGCACCCGTCGCAGGGAAACGAGCACCCAGGGCAGGGATTGGGAGGAACGTAACCCGATTGTTGGTTCGTGAAATCCACTTCGTTGATGCCAGGGCCGATCACATTCATCACGCAAGGGTTACCTGGGTTACCGCCGCAGTCAGCGACTGTCGCTTTCGCCCCGTTCACCGTGACCCCCGACACGGTAAACGCCCCTCCAACAAGGTTTTCCGCAACCGTCCCCGTGGTTCCAACCTCGAACATGCCGCTGACTACCTGGCAGTAGCCGTTCTCTGCCGGGGAACCCGCCTCCACAGAAACGACTGCGGCGCTCGCCGTCGCCCCGGTGCCGCCCCCGCCCGTGATCGTCACCAACGGCGCCGCTGGGATGGGGGTGCAGCCAGTTGCTAGGGAGGTCAGCGTGATGCCGGTGACCAGGCCGCCGGAGACAGTGGCCACGGCGGTGGGCTCCACGGTGCAGCCGCCGGAGCCGGGAGTAAACGTAACCGTCGGGGCAGACGTATAGCCGGTGCCGGCGTTCGTGATGTTCACAGCCTGGAGCAAAAAGTTACCAGTAACACCCGTACCGCCGATCTTGCAGATCTTCAGCTCGCCGGGCGGAGCCGGGTAATTCGTATAGGTTACGACGGTCTCGGTCGAGGTGTCGCCCGGCGTGGCCGGAACGTTGACGAATACGGTGGCGGTCCCATTTTGCAGGCTGTAATAGTCCACCAGGTCAGGCTCATACTGGGAGAACGGGGACGGACTATAGCCGGTCGCGGTGATAGCGCTGACGCCGACACCTGGAGTCGGCAGTTCGGTAATTGTGGCCGTTCCCCCAACGGGGGCGACCGGGATAGCACCTGAGCACTCGCCAACGGGAACCTCGAGGCCGGGCGGGCTGCTGAAGTCGCTGCCCGGCAGAGTGTAAAAGTAATTTTTCGGATCTTTGGCGGTGAGCGGGTTTGTAGTGTCCGACTGTTTACAAACCTCAATGTAGGCGTCGGGAGTGATGGAGACACCGTCCAGGAGAACAATAGGCGGCAGTCCATCGGGAGTGCCTACCGCAAAAAAGCTAAGCACCTCGTTTACAGCCTGTGCTGTAAAGGTCATGAATTGGCGAATCCAAGAAACAAAACCTTTACTTGGATTGTGCATTATCGATGAATATTGATGCTGGCACATTGAGGGATCGCTGTCGCCTATCAGGCCTGTCGGGTCGCAAGAGGGGCCGAGCTGGTCGAAGCTCACGTACCATTGCTCCGTAGTGGCGCCCGTTTCAGCTACGAACTGCGCAGCCGCTTGCCAAAAAGACACGGTGTAAGTCTGCAGCTTTGTGAGTCCGGTGATTGTCTGCGAGAGAACAACTGCGTAAGCAGGATCACCGTCATTCGCCCAAAAGTTCCCCCCGTCCGGACTCGCTATCGGACCGGGCCAAAACGCGGCCCCCGCATTGGACTTGATTATTCCACAGGGGTCCCCGGGGTTACCACTAGGAAAAACCACGCAATCATAGGAATACACTCCACCGCCTCTTGTGCCTGACGAAGTCCAACCCGGCAAAAGAGCAGTAGCGCCGTTGGCAGGGCTGGTGCTGGGTAGTACGAAGCTCGATGTATTTAAGGGCGTCGTTTCAAACGAGCCATTCGTAATCGTCTGGCCGTGTGCAGGAAAGGCCAGTACAGAGAGGGCTATGGCGGAAAATGCGATAACAGTGGCGTGGCGTGAAGAGAAGACTACCTG
>JBAUOG010000682.1:0-5827 GCA_049579625.1 Bryobacteraceae bacterium | reverse complement strand
CAGATCTTGAGTTCGATGCCGGCACGAACACGAACGGCACGGATCCCAACGTGGCTACGATCTATGGAGTTACACCTAACACCACAAACGGTACCGCGAAACACTCTCCCATCAGCGGCAGCAGCACGGAACTGGCACCACAGGCGATCAATACATGGTCCGGGTCAGCGAGCGGTTCAGAGTTCGATTTTGTGGATTGGCCCGCCACCATCGGCATCGACAACCTGACTATTTCCATTCCCAGCACAGATATCAACAACACTTCCAGCACTGTTCCGGAACCGACCAGTATAATTCTGCTGGGCACGCTCGTCTTCTTCGCCTTCTTCGTGACGAAGAAGCTGAGAAAGGTCTGAGGTTTCGCTCTACCGCTTAACCGCAAGTTCAAGCCGGAGCGTCTTCCCGATGGGGAAACGCTCCGGTTTTGCTTTTTGTCGTAGCGCGCCGTTTTTGGTCTCGAACGTGCATTCCGAGTGTAGGAAATGATACATAGACTCTTCCGCGCTCCGCGCACCCGGCTTCTGCTGGTTGTTCTCTTCTGCGGCGCTCTAATGTCGGCTTGCAGCAGGGACCCCCAAGTCCGGAAACAGAAGTTCTATAAGACTGGGGTCGAGTATCTCAACAAGGGCGATACCAAAAAAGCGGCGCTCCAGTTCATGAATGCCCTTCAGATCGATCCCAAGTTCGCCGAAGCCGCCAACGTTCTGGCGGAAATCGAGTTTCGCCAAAAAAATTATCGCCGGGCGTATTCGCTTCTGCAGCAGGCCATCGCAGCCAAGCCCGACTACCTGCCGCCCCACAAAGGTCTGGCGCAAATCTATCGGCTCGCCGGTAAAACCGCCGATGCGGAGAAAGAACTCCAATTCATCCTGAGCCATTCCCCGGACGATGTCGAAGCCCTGCTCAATCTCGGGGTGCTGCAGACGCAGCAGAAGAAGCTTGCGGATGCGGAGGGCACGCTGAATCGGGTGCTGGAGCTTCAGCCCAATCACGTCGGCGCCATGGTTGCGTTGGCGACGCTCAAGAGGGATGCCCACGATCTGCCGGCTGCGGAGCGTTACCTGAAATTGGCAGTCGACAAGAATCCTCGATCCGTTCCGGTTCAACTGACTTTGATCAAGTTCTATATCACTACGGGCAGGGCGGCCGAGGCGGAGCCGCTGTTTTCTCAAGCGCTCCGAATGAGCAATAACAACGTTGTGGTTTTGGAAGCTCAAGCGGGCTATTACGAGGGTCTGAAGAAGTACGTGGAGGCGGAGAAGGTCGCGAAAACAATCCAGTCGTCTCATGCGAACGATCCCGAATACTGGGGAGCTTTGGGGGATTTTTACGTCAGGATCGGCGATTGGCCGAGAGCAAAGAGCGAAATGGAGCGCGTCTATCAACAACACAACGACGATCCGGCCGCTCTCCACAAACTCATTGAGGTTTACCTGACGCTCAACGACCGGAGGACCGCCGAAAATCTGAACGGCGCCCTCCTGAAGAAGAATCCACAGGACAGCTATGGCCACCTGTTCAGGGGCCGGATGTACCTCGCGGACGGGAATGTGGATAAAGCCCTGGTGGAGTTCAACGAAACCGCGAAATACCTACTCGATTCGACCGCCCTGCACTACTGGTTGGCGCAGGCGCATATTCAGAAGGGCGATCTGCAGCAAGCCAGACAAGAGCTGGAGATAGCGCTCCGGTACGAACCCAATTCTCAGGTCGCCCTGCTCAGCCTCGCGAAGCTCGATAGTGCCACGGGTATGGTCGACCGGGCCCTGTCGGAGTCGAGGAGACTTGCTATGAACAAACCCGGGGACGTTGACTCTATGTTGCTGTATTGCCAGTCCCTGCTTAAGAAAGGCGACTACGCGGACGCGGAAAAGGTTCTTAAAGCGTTATTGGAGCGCGCACCCGCCAACGCGGAGGCGCATCGACTCTCGGGTGTGCTCTATCTGGCCCATCAAGATCTGGCCGGGGCACGGAAAGAGTTCAAACAAGCCTGGGAGCTCCAGCCGCAGTCGAAATCACTCCTCGAAAACGTTGTATTGGGCTATTTTGTGGCGAAGCAGCCGGACGCGGCCGTCGACTTCCTTCAGGAAGAGATCAAAGCCCGGCCGGGCGATGCCCTTCTCTACCGGGAACTGGGCCAGGTTTACTTGTGGGAGAAAAAGCGTTCGGCGGCGATTCCGGTTTTGCAGAAAGCTCTTAGTCTGGCGCCGGCCGATGCCGACAGTACCATTTTGCTGGCGGATTCTTATGCCGCGGAGAAGAAATCGGATGAATCCGTTCGGCTGCTCTCAGCGGCGATGCAGCAGCACCCGACGGACGCCGGTCTCATGCTTCAGAGCGGCATGATTTACGAAAAGCTCCAACGGTGGGACGATGCGCGGGGGTGCTATGAGCGCGCTCTGCAACTCGACGGTGACAACGCGCTGGCGAAAAACAATCTGGCTTGGCTGCTTGTAGAACACGGGGGCAATATCGACCTTGCGTTGACGCTGGCCCAGCAGGCCAAGGAAAAGCTGTATGACAACCCGCAGGTCACTGACACGATTGGCTGGGTTTACTACAAAAAGGGTGTTTACAAAACAGCTCGCGATTACTTGAAACAATCTGTCGAGAAAGACCAGAAGAACCCCACTTTTCAATACCAGTTGGGAATGGCGGAACAGAAGCTCGGAAATCAGGACGCGGCTCGCCGGGATCTGCTCAATGCTATTGCTCTGGATCCGCAGTCTCCGGAAGCGGCTTTGGCACGGTCGGCTCTTGCCCCGCAATAACAAAGCTGGCTGGTTTTTAATCGAACCCAGATCGGCGACCGTGTATCCATCCCAGTGCCTCGAAGAATGATTCTAGCCTTCACAAGGACGCCTCGCAGAATTCAAAAGGGGCAGGTTTACAAGGTGAAGCACTCTACGATCCGAAAGGTGGGTTTAGTTAGTCAATCCTTTTTGTTCTTGGCCGTGCGACATTCTTTGGCCCGGTACTATTCGTACTGCGTCAATCGGGCGCGCTATTTCGCTGAATCTGTCCTCTCCGCCAAACTGTTAGCCCTTTTCGACGCCGACGGGACCCAGAGTACTGGAACTGTGCGCCGAAGAGGTCTATTTCGTGCATGCGGTACCATGCCCGACCTGCCGGGTACTGGTACCGCGACCGATTGAACCTGATCGGCAACCCGGGCATACTAAAAATTGCGGGTAATCGGGTAATAACGAATTACATGGGTTTTACTAATTAGATAACTAACAATTGCAAAGTCTACATTAAGGTTGTTAGGCGCTTTAGTGACTCTAGCCTGGCTGGCTATGGTGCCCCGTAATTTGTCAGCCCTTCGCCAAAATACCAATTTGAGTGATAAACATTTGTACTTATGGAATAGAGATGCTGCATGCACGATCTTTTCTTACTGTCCTGCCCAGCCGGAGCAGAATGGAGGCTGAATTGCATACAGTTGAGCTATCGAGGAGAAACACGAAATCTATGACTCGCTTTAAACTGCCGATTTTGGCTTTGACGTTGCTGGCGCTGGGTGCTGCTGCCGCGCTCGCGGATGACCTGCAGTTGGGCGGGAATTACGTGAGCGTTACGGTTGATGAAAGTGGCGTCGGCGCTACACAAGTAGGCGGAGGCCCGATTACGATTAGCTACCTGAACGGAGCTCCACTGGCTTATGTATATTGTGTGGGTTTCTTTACGACTATCAATGTGCCTGGAGACTATACAGACACAGGCGTCAGGAATGACAGCGATGTAAACGGACTGGCCGTGAATAATGCCGGAGCAATAGCGTTGTTGCTGGATCAGTTTGCTATGTCTGCTGCGGGGAACTTGGACGACGAGCGGGCGCTTCAGGCAGCAATCTGGAGCCTTGAGTACAATGGCAGCGGTACAGACTTTGACGGTTCGGTTGGCGCCAACAGCTACCATGCGACGATCACCGCGGACATTGGCCAAAATTACTACAACAAATATTTGTCGGACATGGCGTGGCTCGGGACAGAAACGGTGGCGGAGGCTGATGCCGCAATCAGCACCATTGACTGGTTCTCTCCCAGCGTACACGGCGAACTCAATCAGGGATTGGTGGGACCTCATACGGCTGGGGCCGTCCCCGAGCCAGTCAGTATTTTGCTTTTTGCCACGTTGCTGGTTTTAGCTGGGACGCTGAAGCGCAAAGCGCTCGGCGCTCGCGGCCAATAGGTACTATTCCCGTATTGGGGCTGAAACAATTACAGCTTCGGACCCCGCGCGATACTTTAGGGAATTCCGGCGTCCGAACTGCATTAAGGCGATTTATTTTGATTCCTCCTCGACTGGTTCTTAGTCATTTGGTTCTTAGTCATTTATGTTAAGCAAAGGCAAGAGCAACCTGGCTCTGTTTGCTCTGGTCGCGCTCGGGGGCGTCGCTGTCGGCTGCTCCCGTTCTCCTCAGGCTAGAGAGGCTCGTTTTATGAGCCGCGGCGCGGAGGCCATGAAAAAGAAGGACTATAGCCGGGCGCTGCTGGAAATTCGTAATGCGATCCAGGTGATGCCGCAGGATGCCGAAGCCTACTATCGACTCGGTATGGTATATCTGGCGGAAGGTGCCCTGCAGCAGAGCGCCGCTGCGTTGCGGGAGGCTACCCAGCTGAACCCCAGGCACGTGGATGCGCAACTGACGCTTTCCACGTTGATGGCTGCCAGCAGAGATCTTAAGGCAGTGGGCGAAGCCGAGAAACGGCTGACCGGGATTCTCGAACTCGCGCCCGGCAACCCGGATATTCTGGACGTCCTGGCGCTTGCGCAGTTCCGTTTGGGCAAGGCTGAGCAAGCAGAGTCGGATTTGCAAACAGCTTTGGAGAAGGTTCCCGGCCACCTGCAAAGCTCCGTCAATCTGGCTAAAGTCAGGCTGGCGCGCAAGGATACGGCGGGTGCACAGGAAGTTCTTCAAAGCGCCGTCAGGGCGAATCCACAATCTGCGGACGCGGCGCTCGTACTCGGTCGATTCTACCTGTTTTCAGGGAAGCCGGAGTTGGGGATTGCTGAGGTCCGCCGCGCTGTGCAGATCGATCCGAAAAACGGCTCGGCCCTGTTGGCTCTTGCCGAAAATGAGTTCAATTCGGGGCATCCCGTGGAGGCCGAGCGGACATACCGCCAGATCTCACAGCTACCCGACAAGGAGTACAGGCCGGTGCACGCGGCTTTTCTCTTCACGACTGGCCAGCGGGACGCGGCGGTCGCGGAATTCGAGGAGCTAGCTAGGCAGGCGCCGGACGACCGAGACGCCCGGACGCGGCTGGTAGCCGCGTATTCCGCCGTTGGAAAAACAGCTGACGCGGACCGAGCGCTCACGAGGGCATTGCTAAAGAATCCGAAGGATACCGAAGCGCTCCTGCAGCGAAGCAGATTGGATCTCGTTTCCGGGAAATACAGCGACGCGGAAAGCGACCTACGGCAGGTATTGAAGTTTCAGCCCGACTCCTCCGAGGCGCACATTTATCTTTCGAAAGCTTACCAGGCTAGTGGTGCCACGCAGAATGAGCGCCAGGAACTCACCGAAGCGATAAAATTCAATCCCCGCCTGCTGACGGCACGGATTGAACTGGCGAAGCTGTTGATTGCATCCAAGGATGCTAAGGCTGCGCTGCAGGTGATGAATGAGACGCCCGAGGTGCAGCAGACGACGCTGCCGGCGATAGAAGCGCGTAACTGGGCACTGATTGCTACTGGCAATAACGCCGCCGCCCGCCAGGGAGTTGATACGGGGCTGGCACACGGCCGCACCCCGGAAATGCTGATGGAGGATGGCGTACTCAAGCTTACGGGAAAAGACCCGGACGGTGCGCAGGTTTCG
>JBAUOG010000681.1:0-12217 GCA_049579625.1 Bryobacteraceae bacterium | reverse complement strand
AAATGAATAACTTTTCAGAACTACAACTATCTCCGATCCTCAAACAAAACCTTGCTAGCAACGGTTTTGTTCAACCGACGCCGGTTCAAGTCGAGGCCATTCCGCCCGCTCTCGAAGGCTTAGATCTTGTTGCCACTGCCCAGACCGGCACCGGCAAGACTTTGGCCTTTGTCCTCCCATTGATCAACTCGCTCATGGCAAAGCCGGTCAGCGGCATCAGTGGCGTCATTCTTACCCCGACCCGTGAGCTTGCCATTCAAATTCACGAGGTTTTCACCATGCTCGCCAAGGGCACCGGGCTGCGCGCCACGGTTGTCGTCGGTGGCTTAAGTGAAAGCACGCAGCTGAACGACATCCGCCGCGGCTCAAACGTGCTGATCGCCACCCCCGGTCGTCTGTCCGACTATTTGAATCGTCGCCTTGTGAAACTCGGCGGAGTCAGTGTCCTGATTCTCGACGAGGCCGATCGCATGCTCGATATGGGCTTCTTGCCGACCATCGAGAAAATCATCGCGCTCTTGCCCGCGACCCGTCAGACGCTCTTCTACTCGGCCACCATCGAGAAGACCATCGTTCCGCTGATCGGCAAGCACCTCAAAAATCCAGTCCGCATTGCGATTGGCACTACCACCAAGCCCGCCGAAGAGATCGATCTCCACGTTTATGAAGTTGAGCACCATCGCAAGCTTGGCTTACTCCGCGACATGCTCGACAAGAAGGACGGCTCCTTCCTCGTGTTCGCCCGCACCAAACATGGCACCGACCGCCTCGCCAAGCGCCTCGCGCGTTCTGGTGTGAAGGCTATCGGTATCCACGGCGATCGTACCCAGAATCAGCGTAATCAGGCTTTACACGGCTTCCGTGAAGGCTTTTACCGCGTGCTGGTCGCCACCGATGTGGCGGCCCGTGGTATTCACGTCGAAGGAATCGCGCATGTCGTGAACTTCGATATGCCGCAGGCTCCCGAGGACTTCATTCACCGCGCCGGCCGCACCGGTCGCGCCGGTCAGCGTGGCACGGCATCCACCTTCGTCACCAGTAGCGAACGAGGCGATATCCGAACCATCGAACGCTTCCTCAACTTGCGACTGTCCCGGCAGGCGGTTCCGACGGTGCTCCCGCAGGACCCCTCCGACCAGGGCGCCGAGCCGGCCGATTCGGGAGTTCAAAATCGTTCCCAAGCCAAGTGGAACGCGCGACCCACCTCCAACGCTCCCACGCATCATGGCAAGCGAGCTGTCTCGCCTTGGCAACGCAACGCCAATCCGAAGCGCAGCTTCAGCTCCACCCGTTCGCGCTTTAGCGCATAGGCTGTCTCAATTCCCGCACGCGGCTCATTTCTCGGTCGCGCGCGGGATGGGTTTTTCCCGCTCCGTCATTATCCCCGCCCTCAACCGCCTCTGCAATTCCAGCGTCTGCTTCTTGTGACACACCAAACAGAGCGTTCGTAGGTTGTCAATGTCGCACTCGCCGCCACCTTCAGCCACCGGCACGATGTGATCCGCATCCCACAGGCTCTTGCGAGAAATCCGCTTCAATCCCCACTGCGTCAGTAGCTTCAGCCGGTGCGTCCCGCGCGAACGCTTTAGGTCCGCGTAGGCCGCTTGGGTATTCACTCCGCACTGTACGCAGATGCCGTTGTCGCGCAGGTGAACTTGTTCCCGAAGATAACCGGGATCGGTTCGTAACTTCCATTCATGCACGCAGTACTCCGAGCAGAACGTAAAGCGGCCCGAGGGAACTTCCATCCGGCACCAGCGGCATAGCGCTCGCTGATTCTCGCCCTTTTCGAGCGCCGTTCTATCCGCGAAACCACCGGGCATTGTTCGGGAGGTACTCATGGCTGCAACAAATCCAGCATAGAATGTTTCAACTCAACCCGACCACCCACCACTATCAGTAACCAAGACAGACCTTCCTGCGCCTCCCTGTAGTAAACACTCCTAATGCACCGCCATGCCGCTGCGTGTAGAGCACGAACCCATTTAGAATAGGACGAGCCGGGGCCGCGTCCGCCTGCTCCAACCGGACCCGCCCGAACATCAGCCAATGCTATTTCGAGACCGTTCATCCAAGCGCGTGTTTCCCACGCTGGCGGCGTCTTTTGCCGCTCTCTGCTGTGCCGTCCCAGCTGCCGCCCAGCATGGTAAGCCCACTCCCGAGCAACTCGGAGCGATTGAACGCGGCAAGTCGCAGTTCAAATCCAGTTGCGGCTTCTGCCACGGTGAGGATGCCACCGGGAACCGTGCGCCCGACCTCGTCCGTTCCTCGATCGTTAACCATGATCAGGACGGCAACCTGCTCGGTCCCGTCATCCGTAATGGCCGAAATGACAAGGGCATGCCCGGCTTCCCGACACTAAAGGAAAGCGAGGTCGCCGATATTGTTGTGTTCTTGCATGCCCGCGCCGGCCAGGCCGCCCATAGCGCAAGCGTCCCCAGCGACTATCCCGTTGCTAAGCTCCTCACCGGCAATGTTGATGAGGGCAAGGCCTACTTCAATGGCGCGGGGGGTTGCACCGGTTGCCACTCGGTCAAAGGTGACCTGGCCCACGTCGCCTCGAAGTATTCGCCGATCGATCTGCAGCAGCACATCGTATATCCAACGGGCCGGCCCCGGCGCACGGCGATGGTCACCCTCCCGGATGGCTCGAATTTCGAAGGCCGAATTGTGCAGGACGACGAGTTCACCATCGGAATCGTCGCTCAAGACGGCTGGTATCGCTCCTGGCCCCGTGCCTCCGTCAAGGTTGAGGTTCACGACCCTCTGCTTGCCCATCATGAACTCACCACCAAATACACCAATGCGGATCTGCACAATCTCTTTGCTTATCTGGTGACCTTCAAGTAGTGGCCACGAAGAACAACGAATGAAACGTCTCCTTTTCTCTACCCTGTCGCCAGTAGCGATGTTGTTCGCTTCCGTCGCGTCCTCACTCTCGCAAGGTTTGGATCCAGCCGATTTGTTCAAGCCACCGCGCGAGACATGGCCCACCTACAATGGCGACTATTCGGGCCGCCGCTACAGTACTCTTTCGCAGATCAACGCGTCCAACGTTCATCAGCTGACTCCCGCCTGGGTTTTGCCCATGCAGTCCGTCACCATCAAGTCCACGCCGCTGGTGGTGAACGGCATCATGTACTTCACTACGCCGGACAATGTCTGGGCCGCCGACGCTCGCAACGGCAAGATCATCTGGCATTACTACCGCGAGTCGCAGGGCGATCATATCGGCCATCGAGGCGTCGGCATGTACAAGGACTGGCTCTACTTTGAGACACCCGATTGTCACCTCATCTCGATCGATGCCAAGACGGGCCATGCCCGTTGGGATATCCAACTCGCCGATCCGAAACTCGGCTACTTCGCCACCATGGCGCCATTGCTGATTCGCGACCACGTGATCGTCGGAGTTTCCGGCGACGTCACGGACATACCCGGCTTTCTCGAATCGGTCGATCCGGACACCGGCAAAGTGCAGTGGCGTTGGGACACCGAACCAAAGCCCGGCGAACCGGGGGCAGACACCTGGCCGCAAGGCACCGACGCAGCCTCACACGGCGGCGGCATGACCTGGATGACCGGCACCTACGATGCCGAAATCAACCAGCTCTTTTGGGGCATCGGCAACCCCAACCCCGTCCTGAATGGCGACATTCGCAAGGGCGATAACCTCTACACGTGCTCCATCGTGTCGCTCAACCCCGACACCGGTAAGCTCAACTGGCATTTCCAACCCTCCCCTCACGACACCCATGACTGGGATGCCGTCCAGACCCCCGTCTTGATCGACGACGACTACCAAGGCGTGCATCGGAAGCTGCTCGCACAAGCCAGCCGGAACGGCTACTACTTCCTGCTCGACCGCACCACAGGCGAGCACATCCTCACCACGCCATTCATCGCGACCAACTGGGCGAAGGGCATTGACGCCAGAGGTGAGCCCATCCCCAATCCGGCGATGGAGCCGAAGCCTGATGGCGTTCTTGTATCGCCGGGCTCCGACGGAGCAACCAATTGGATGGCCCCCAGCTTCGATCCGGTGAGCCGCCTGTTCTTCGTTAGCGCCCGCCGCCTTTGGAGCATCTTCTATATGACTGCCGAGGGCAAGCCCGAAGGCTGGGCCGGCCGCGATCGCAATCTCTGGGCGAACTCCGAACTGGTTGCCATGAACTACGCCACCGGCAAAATCGCCTGGCGCCACGACATCGGAGAAGGCGAAGGAGTGGCCGGTATTCTCACCACCGCCGGCAACGTGCTCTTCACAGCCGACAACTCCAACAACCTACTTGCGCTCGACCCGAAGACGGGCAAAACGCTGTGGCATGTCAACCTCAACGCTCGCATGGAATCGTCTCCGATGACGTATTTCCTGGATGGCCGGCAGTATCTGCTGACCGCCGTCGGCAACGTCATCTACGCCTGGGCGCTGCCGCAGCCCACTTCTTCTTCGGCAGGGTGGAACTCCGGCAACCACGCAGCGTTGACGGCCTCGAATGCAACTCGCTAAACTTGTGCATAGTCGGACGAGTTTCTCAACGGCTCGAACAAACCAGCCGGTACGGCGCACAACTTGCTTGGCAGCACGGGCCCTGAGTTGCGGCAGTAAGCGAAAGAAGGACTCGTTGGATACGGCTTGCGAGCGAGTCTATTGTTCGGATTCCTATGAAAGAGAAGGGAACCCATAGTTGCAATGTCCAAGCACCTCACCCGGCTGACTATTGCGGCAGTGTTCACGGTGGCCTCGGCACTCTGCCAGACGACGCCCGCCCCAGCGCCTCATGTCGACTTTGACCGTCAGGTCCGGCCTATCCTCTCTGACAAGTGCTACACCTGTCACGGTCCGGATGAGAAGAACCGCATGGCGAAGCTGCGCTTCGACATGAAGGATGGCGGCGCCTTCGCGGAGCACAACGGCTATATCGTCGTGAAGCCCGGCGATTCCGCCAACAGCCGTCTCTACCAGCGCATCAGCTCCGACAAGAAGAGCTTCCAGATGCCGCCTGCGTCTACCGGGCAGACGCTGAGTCCCGCGCAGGTTGAAGTCATCAAGAAGTGGATTGACGAAGGGGCCAAGTGGGAGACGCACTGGGCCTACGCCGTCCCGCAACGCCCCGAAGTTCCCAAGGTTTCCAATCCTGCCTGGGTGCGTAACCCGATCGATGCGTTCGTTCTTGCAAACCTGGACAAGAACGGGCTGAAGCCGTCGGCCGAAGCAGGCCGGGCGATCCTCCTGCGCCGCGTCACATTCGATCTGACCGGCCTTCCACCCACTCCTGCCGAGTTGGAAGCTTTTCTTGCCGATAAGAGCCCGGACGCTTATGACAAGGTTGTCGAGCGTCTTCTCCATTCCCCGCGTTATGGCGAGCGCATGGCGATGCAGTGGCTCGATCTGGCCCGCTATGCCGACACGCACGGCTACCACATCGACAGCCATCGCGAGATGTGGCACTGGCGCGACTGGGTGATCGACGCGTTCAACAACAACATGCCGTTTAGCGAGTTCACCATCGAACAGCTCGCCGGTGACTTGCTGCCTGATGCCACCGTTTCGCAGAAGATTGCGAGCGGCTTCAATCGCAATCACATGATCAACTTCGAGGGCGGCGCGATTCCCGAGGAGTATCAGAACGAGTATGTCGTCGATCGTGTTGAGGCAACCGCGGCCACTTGGATGGGTGTGACGCTGGGTTGCGCGCGCTGCCACGATCACAAGTACGATCCGCTCTCGCAAAAGGAGTTCTACCGCTTCTACGCATTCTTCAACAACGTGTCGGAGAAAGGCCTCGACGGCCAGCGCGGCAATGCCGAGCCCTTCCTCCAACTCCCCAACGAGCAGCAGCGGGAGAAGTTCGATCAGCTGAACAATGCCATCAAGGAGCTCGATAAGACTCTCGATGAAAAGAAGGTGGCGCCCATTCAAGCCGAGTGGGAGAAGACGCGGCTCTCCACGCTCTCCGAGCCTACCCGCGCCGGCTTGGTGGTGCATTACGAGTTTGACGGCAGCCTGTCGGACAGCTCCGGTAAGTACCGCTATGGCCAGGTTTTGAAGGGTGACCTGAACTACTCCCCTGGCATCGTCAATCGCGCCGCCAGCTTCGATGGCGAAACTCACGCGACGCTGGACGACGCCGGTGCTCTCACTCATGGTCCTTTCTCGGTCGCGTTTTGGATCCAACCCGATAGCCACCGGCCGATGACGGTCTTCACGGAAGTGTCCGACAGCACGACGCGCGCGGGCGTGGAGTTCCATCTCGACGACTACCTGCTGACCGACATACAACATTGGGAGCCCCACCTCTACGTGCGGCTGAGCCGGAAGTGGCCTTCGGACGCAATCGAGATTCGCACCAAGGACCGGCTGAATCCTTCCGAATGGCGTCACGTCGTGGTGAACTACGATGGCTCGGGGAAGGTCGCCGGCCTGCACGTCTTCTTCGATGGCAAGCCAAGCGAAGTTGAGGTTCTTACGAACAAGCTTTCTGCGAAACTGACCACGACTGCCAAGCTCGAGATCGGCAACAAGGATCTGGGCAAGGCTTTCAAGGGTCAGCTTGACGACCTCCGAATCTACAGCCGCCCGCTGTTGGCCGCCGAGATTCAACCGATGTTCCGCGACGAGCCGGTTCGGGCCTCCATCATGATTCCCGCCGACCACCGCGACGGGGGTCAAAAGGAGCGCCTCCAAAGCTACTTCCTGTCGACGGAGGCAGCTCCGGAACTGCGCCAGGCCTACGTCTCGCGGAAGGACCTGCGCAAAGAGAAGGCCGATCTGGTCAGGGTGATCCCCACCACCATGGTGATGGCCGAACTGGAGAAGCCGCGTGAAACCGCCATCCTCGGACGGGGCGACTATCGAAACCGCGGTGAGAAGGTCACGCCCGGCGTACCCGCCATTCTGCCCCCCTTGCCTCCCGACGCTCCGGCGAACCGCCTCACGCTCGCCAAGTGGATGGTCAGCCCTGAGAATCCGCTCACGGCCCGCGTCGTCGTGAACCGCTACTGGCAGAGCTATTTCGGCATCGGCATCGTGAAGACGCCCCAGGATTTCGGCTCGCAAGGCGACCCGCCCAGCAACCAGGCGCTGCTCGACTGGATGGCCACCGAGTTCGTTCGAAACGGTTGGAACGTGCGCGAGATGCAGCGCCTCATCGTGACCTCGGCCACCTACCGGCAGGATTCCGCCGCCAGCCCCGATCTCATCAAGGACGACCCGGAAAACCGCTTGCTGGCTCGCGGTCCGCGCTTCCGCCTTCCCGCTGAAGCCGTTCGTGACAATGCGCTGTTCGTCAGCGGCTTGCTCAAGGAACGCGTCGGTGGTCCCAGCGTCTTCCCTTATCAGCCTAAGGGCTTGTGGGAAGACATCGCATTCGGCGACGGATTCTCCGCGCAAACCTATGTGCCGAGCCACGGCGACGATCTCTATCGCCGCAGCATGTACACGTTCTGGAAGCGCACCAGCCCGCCGCCGTCGCTGGCGACCTTCGATGCGCCCGATCGCGAGAAGTGCACCGCGCGGCGCCTGCTTACTAACACGCCCTTGCAGGCATTGGTGTTGCTCAACGACCCGACTTACATCGAGGCCTCCCGTGCCCTTGCGGGCCGCATGATCCTCGAAGGCGGCAGCGATCCCACCAAGCGCATCGCCTATGCCTTCGAACTGGCCACGGCCCGCCCGCCGGCGCCGCGCGAGCTGGAAATCCTGCGCTCGCTCGAAGAGAAAGAACTGGCCGAATACCGCCGCGATCCGGCCTCCGCGCGCAAGCTGATTGTGGTGGGCGAATCGAAGCCACCCGCGAACATCGATCCGGTTGAGATGGCCGCCTGGACGACAGTTGCCAGCGCCATCCTGAACCTCGACGAAACGATCACCAAGGAGTAACGAGCCATGTCGATTGAAGAACAACTCAAGCAGGCCCTTACCCGCCGCCACTTTTTCGGACTCACCAGCACCGGGCTCGGAACCGCGGCCCTGGCCTCGCTGCTCGCACCCGCGGCTTCGGGCGCGCAGGATGCCAGTGCCAACGGCGGCTTGCCAGGTTTGCCGCATTTCCCGCCCAAGGCGAAGCGCGTTGTGTTCCTGCACCAGTCCGGTGGGCCTTCGCAGATCGACCTGTTCGATTACAAGCCGAAGCTGAAAGAGTACATGGGCGTGGATCTGCCGGCCAGCGTCCGTATGGGCCAGCGCATCACCGGGATGACGTCCGGCCAGGCCACGCTTCCGGTTGCGCCGTCCATCTTCAAGTTCGCCCAATATGGCAACTCCGGCGCCTGGGTAAGCGAACTGATGCCGCACACCGCCAAAATCGTTGACGACATCGCCATCGTCAAGACCATGTGGACCGATGCCATCAACCACGACCCGGCCATCACCTTCATCCAGAGCGGCTTCCAACAGCCGGGCCGCCCCAGCATGGGCGCCTGGATCAGCTACGGCCTCGGCAGCGAGAACAAGGAGCTGCCGTCGTTCGTGGTCCTCATCTCGCAGCAGAGTTGCCTGAATACCGACCAGCCGCTGTTCTCCCGGCTGTGGGGAAGCGGCTTCCTGCCGTCGAAATATCAAGGCGTGCAGTTCCGCTCCTCCGGCGATCCGGTGCTTTATCTGTCCGACCCTCCTGGCGTCGACAAGCCTAGCCGCCGCAACATCCTCGATGCCGTAGAGCAACTGGATGCGATCCGCGCCGACGCCTTCCACGACCCGGAGATCGAGACGCGCATCTCGCAGTACGAGATGGCGTTCAAGATGCAAACCTCCGTGCCCGAACTGATGGACATGGAAAAGGAACCGCAGCACATCTTCGACATGTACGGCCCGGATTCTCGCAAGCCCGGCAGCTATGCGTCGCATTGCCTGTTGGCGCGCCGGTTGCTTGAGCGCAACGTACGCTTCGTGCAGATCTACAAGCGGGGCTGGGATCAGCATAACGACCTTCCGCGCGACCTGGCACTGCAGGCGCAAAGCGTCGACCAGCCGTCGGCGGCACTGGTGCAGGATCTGAAGCAGCGCGGCATGCTCGACGACACGCTGGTCATCTGGGGCGGGGAATTCGGACGCACGGTGTACTGCCAGGGCAAGCTGACCGAAGCCAACTACGGCCGCGATCACCATCCGCGGTGCTTCACCATGTGGATGGCCGGCGGCGGCATCAAGCCGGGCCTGGTTCATGGCGAGACGGACGATTACAGCTACAACGCGCTCTCCGGCCAGGTTCACATTCATGACCTGCAGGCCACCATCCTGAATTGCCTGGGCATCGACCACAAGCGGCTGACGTACAAGTTCCAAGGCCGCCACTTCCGCCTCACCGATGTGGCCGGCAATGTGGAGACCAGTCTTCTGGTCTGAGGAACGTTCGCGGCACTTGATAACATGAGCACCATGAACCGCCGTTCCCTGTTCCGAACCGCTGGCCTTGCTGCCGCTACTGGTCTTTCGCTTTCCAAACTGGCTCCTGCCATGGACGCCCCGAAGGGGAGGCTGAAGCAGTCGGCGTGCAAATGGTGCTACAGCAAGATGACTCTCGACGAGCTCTGCCAGCATGGCGCGGAGCTCGGGCTGAGCGGCATCGATCTCATCGATCACGAGCAGTGGCCGGTCGCCCGTAAGTACGGGCTGGTGCCTTCGATGACCCCTGGGGCCGGGACAATTCCCGAGGGCTGGAATCGCAAAGAGAACCACGCCAAGCTGGCGAAGGAGATGCAGGAAAACATCGCGCTGGCTGCCGCGGCGAAGGTTCCCAATGTCATCACGTTTTCCGGCAATCGCAAAGGGCAGCCCGATGAGGAAGGCAAAGAGAACTGCATCATCGGTCTGCGTACAGTGAGTAAGATCGCCGAAGACGCGGGCGTCACCATCAACATGGAGCTGCTCAACAGCAAGATAGACCACCACGATTACCAGTGCGATCACACGGCGTGGGGCGTGGCGGTGATGAAGGGCGTCGACTCGCCGCGCGTCAAATTGCTGTATGACATTTACCATATGCAGATCATGGAGGGCGACATCATTCGCACCATCCGTGAGAACATCCAATACATCGGGCACTTCCACACCGGGGGCGTCCCGGGACGTCACGAACTCGACGGCACCCAGGAGTTGCAGTGGCACGCGGTCGCTGAGGCGATCGCTAACTTGAACTATCAGGGTTTCGTGGCCCACGAGTTCATCCCAACGCGCGATCCCATGACCTCTCTGGCCGAAGCCATCAAGATATTCACGGTGTAGCGCACTGTACCGGGGATCGCCTGCCCGCTCGCTATAATGTGAGCAAAACAATGAAGAACCTTTTCGTATTTGCGGCTGCGGCCGCCGTACTTCCTGTTGCGCTTCTTAGCCAAACCAGCACCACAGCCAAGAAGAGCACCAGCCCCGCTTCCGCCACCAAGGCGCCGGCGCAGCCCGCGCTTCCGCCGGTCGACCTGCCCAGCGAGCCGGGCACCTACGCCGTGTTCTACACATCGCTCGGCAATTTCGTCTGCCGGCTCTTTCCGGAAGATGCGCCCAAGGCTGTCGCCAACTTCATCGGCCTCGCTACCGGAACCAAGGCTTGGACCGACCCAACCACGCACCAGCTCAAGCACACGCCACTATATTCAGGAACGCAATTCCACCGCGTCATTCCCGACTTCATGATCCAGGGCGGCGACCCGACCGCCACCGGCATGGGCTCGCCGGGCTACCAGTTCCCGGACGAATTCGGCCCGCACCACGACTTCAGCAAGGCCGGCATTCTGGCCATGGCCAACAGCGGCCCGAATACCAACGGCTCGCAGTTCTTTGTCACCGTGACGGGCTCCATGCCAGCGCACCTCAATGGCAAGCACACCATCTTCGGTGAAGTAGTCTCCGGCCAGGACGTCGTCGACAAGATCTCGCAGGTTCCACGCGATGGCAATGACAAACCGAACACGCCGGTGAAGCTCATTCGCGTGTCCATCAAGAAGGTCCCGGCTCCGGGCACCGCGCCAGCCGCGAAGCCAGCCGCCAAAACGACCGCGCCGCCCAAGTAGTTCGGGGTACAGGGCGCGGGGGCCGTGTGCGTTCGAACTCAACTTACTGATTCGGAAGTAACTTACAGCGTTTTCCGCGCACTCGATCGGCATGGGCTGCCGGCTGCCGGTTTCGAGATTACGAAACGAACCACCCCCGTTCGACGAGTCTCCTGACACCAGAAAAAACGAAGCCAACCCCGTTTTGGCATATTGCGAAACGAACCGGATAGGACCGAGGTCGGTTCACCTCCCGTCGATGAGAATCGCCACACGGCCCCAGCTTTTCCAGTATTCGGAGAGCCAGTCGTGGGCGACTGGCGCGGACGTAGGCGTCCAGCCCCACCTTTCTGGATTACGAAACGAACCTCCAGCTAGGCCGAGGCTGGCGGCGGTCGCTGTGCATTCGAACTCATCTCGTTGATCCTCCAGTACTTAAACCCGATCTGTGATCCGCTAGCCGGGAATTCCGCTCGCCGACGCGATGCTCGACTTGCGGATTACGAAACGAACTGACGTACTCGCTTCGTGCATTCCGAAGCCGCATTGATTTTAAGAAGAACTTGGAAACTGGGAATACATTTTGAAAATACGAACCCAAACCCGACGCCGAGACGCTGATCGGTTAGGAGCCTATCCGGTCCTGATAGTGAGGCACTCCGAAGCGGCTTCCGGTCGAGGTTGGCTCGAAACCACTGATTCTGTTGGTTAAATTTGGGTGAAAATATAGTTGACTCATCAGGCTCGGGGTGGGATGATGAAATTCACAGGACTTGGAGCCTGCTCGAATTGCTACAGATGTCGGCAGAAGCGTTTGTCGCCATGGGCGGGTTGTTCTTCTTTTGGGAGAACTATCGAGACGAAAACAGGCAAGGCCCTTCGTCTTCTCCGTTGTCTAATCCGCATTTTGAAATCTACAAATCCTGCTTACACGGCCTCAAGAAGAACGCTGAAATCGCAGGACTAGAGACTTCCATTAAACTAATCTCAAAAGAGCTTTCGGGCCTGACTGATCAGCCGATCTCATCGTCGAGTGCCTGTCAAAAGATGGGCGAATTACACCGCTGTGTGGATGCTGAACTAGAGTCCCGGTATTTTTTCCTTGTTCCTGCGCATAGGGCAAAGTATCTGGTTCTAGTTGATGCAAAAGTGTCAGCGTTCAATCGTGACACCCAGATCACAACGCTCGGCAGTGAGATTGGACGTTTTACTCCAATAATTAAGAAGT
>JBAUOG010000680.1:0-4260 GCA_049579625.1 Bryobacteraceae bacterium | reverse complement strand
AGGTAAGTGTACTCGATGCCGTGTTTGTTGATGAACGCAGCGGCTGGCTTCCGGGGCGCCGGAACTAGCACCGGACGTCTCGCCAGCCGCTTATTTTCGCCCAACCTCTTTCAGACTCGCGGCTTCGCCGCTTGCTAAACTAGGAGTTCCTCCGTGCGCGTTCTTCGCGCTGAATTTCGAGGCTTCTAACATCACATGATTGCTGCTACACAATTGCGCCCGGGAATGATCGTCAAGTACAACAACGAACTGCATTCGGTCTTCAGCATGGTGCATCGCACCCCCGGCAACCTGCGTGGCTTTGTCCAGGCCAAGATGCGGAACATTCGCACCGGGTCCATGATGGAGCACCGTTTCTCATCCGAAGACAAAGTTGAACGGATCTCGCTCGACGAACAGGAGATGGAGTATCTCTACGACGACGGAGAGTACTTCTACTTCATGAACACCGAAACATTCGAGCAGATGCATCTCACCAAGGAGATCCTCGGCGACGGCATCTACTTCCTCATCCCGAACCTTAAAGTCGCGGTCGAGTTCTACGAAGGCAAACCCATCAGTGTCGAGCTTCCGCCCAGCGTAGAGATGAAGGTGCTCGAAACCGAGCCCGGCCTCAAAGGGTCAACGGTCTCCAACGTGACGAAGCCCGCGAAGATGGAAACCGGCCTGGTCGTTCAGGTCCCGGCCTTCATCAACGAAGGCGAGCGCATTCGCGTCAGTACGTCGGAATCAGCCTACCTCGAACGCGCGTAGCCGTTCCTCCGCCGGTATGAAACTCCATGCGCGCCGTTGGTACATTGCCGGACGCGTTCAAGGTGTCGGGTTTCGCTACTTTGCGCACGACCGCGCCCTCGAACTTGGACTACGGGGCTGGGCGCGCAACCTCGATGACGGCCGTGTTGAAGTCTACGCTTCCGGCACCGACCAGCAGCTAGACCAATTCCGCGGCGCCCTTCACACCGGTCCTCGCATGGCCGACGTCCGCAGCGTGGAGGAGTTAGAGGCCGCTCCCGAAGGACACGTCGGTTTCTCTATTCGCTGACGCAGCACGCCGTCCACCTCCCCGCAAAGAAATTACTGGACACCGGCGCGTATTACTTCTACAATTCAGAAGTAATGTCTGACCAGCCCCGCGACTTCCTTGGAGAGTTCGAGCAAATCGTGCTCCTCGCCCTGCTTCGGCTCGGTGATAACGCATATGGTGTCCCTATCCGCCAGGAGATCGAGGACCGCACCGGCCGCCCTGTCTCGGTCGGCGCCCTCTACAGTACGCTCGATCGCCTCGAAGGCAAGGGCCTCGTCTCATCGTTCTTCTCCGATCCGCGCCCCGAGCGCGGTGGGCGCTCCCGCCGCTATTTCCGCGCTGAAGCTCCAGGCATTGCAGCGCTCGAGCGTGCACGGCAAATGTTGACCAGCATGTGGGAAGGCCTCGACCTCAGGAAGGCCTAGTATGCAGCGCACCCCTCCCCGTCTCGCCCTCTTCCTGCTTCGCCTCTGGCTTTCTGGACCCTCCTATGAAGCCGTCGCCGGAGACCTCTGCGAGGAATACCAAGACGCCAGTCACTCCTCCTCCTGGTTTTGGCAACAAACGTTCAGCACCATCAAGCCGCTCTGGGCGCCGCCGGTCTGGAGCGCGGTCAGCCCCATGCGTATTGTCCGCGGCACGGGGCTGCTGACCATCCGCCAAGATCTCTCTTACGCCGTCCGCACCCTTCGCAAGTCGCCCGGCTTTACGGTCATCGTCATCAGCGCCATCGCCTTGGGAATCGGCATCAACACCGGCGTCTTCTCGCTGCTGAATGCGCTTGCGTTCCGCCCTGTCCCGGTTAACGATCCCGCTCGCGTCGTCAGCATCTACCAGATTTTCCACGGAAACACGAACCGCCACGTGGCCGGCACTGAGAGCCTCTTCTCTTATCCCGAACTAAAGCAATACCAGCAGGAGAACCAGGTGCTCTCGGGCCTTACCGCCTTCTCACCTGTCCAAGCAACGCTTACGGCCGACACAGGCCGCCTCGTGCAGGGTGACATGGTTGCCTGCAACTACTTCCCGGTGCTCGAACGTCAGCCAGTGCTCGGCCGTGGCTTCACTGAAAGTGACTGTCGTGCCGAGCGAGCCTCACCCGTCGTGGTCCTCAGCGATGCTCTTTGGCGCGCACAGTTCAATACCGACCCGAAAATCCTGGGCCGAATCATCAACCTCAACCGCGTCGCGTTTACTGTGATCGGTGTTGCTCCGCCGAAGTTCGCCGGCGCGGGCGCCATGACGAGCGAGTTCTGGGCGCCGCTCACCATGCAGCCGGATCTTCGGAACGTCGGCCCGGGCATCAGCTTTCTTCCGGATGCAAACCTCAGCTGGCTGTATCTCATCGGACGCCTCAAGCCCGGTGTATCGGTGGAACAAGTGCGCGCCAACCTGGCGCTCACCGCCTCGCGCGTCGACCGGCTCTACCCTGGTCGAACGACCCAACTCACGGTCGATACCGCAACACTGTTCGGAGAGCCGGAGGAACGCCACGACGTGCTCTCCACTGGCTACGTTATCCTGGCCGGCGTCACTCTGGTGCTGCTGATCGCCTGCGCGAATGTGGCCAACCTGCTGCTGGCCCGCGCTGCCTTCCGTCACCGCGAGATCGCTGTGCGTCTCTCCATTGGCGCCAGTCGCGGCCGCCTCATTCGCCAGTTGCTGACCGAAAGCCTGGTGCTCTCCTTTGCGGGCGGCATCCTCGGGAGCGCGCTCGCGCTATTCGGCTCGCAAGCCGCGACCAGCTGGCTGATGACCAGATTTGGCGCTCTGCGGGAGTTTCCCAAGCTGACCATCAATCTCCGCCCCGACCTCCACATGCTCCTCTACAGCGTCTCGTTATGCGTGCTGACGGGGCTCGTGTTCGGCTTGGCGCCGGCGCTGGAGTCCACTCGCGTCGATCTGAACTCCGGCCTGCGCGATGAGTTCCTGCTGGCCGGCCGGCGCAGCCGGGCCTGGATTCGAAGCGGGCTTGTCGGCGCGCAAGTGGCGATCTGTCTGGTGGTCCTGATTGCCGCCGGTCTGCTCGCGCGAGGGCTGAACGCGGCGCAACACATCGATCCGGGATTCAATACCCACTCGATCCTGGTTGCCGATTTCGATCTTCGCCGCGAAGGGTACGACGAAGCACGCGCCGCTGCCTTTAAGGCGCAACTCCAGGAGCGCACCCGCGCATTCGCGGGCGACGCGAACGTCAGTCTCGCCGACATGCCGCCACTGGCAGGAATGGGATGGGGTGAAAACGTGACACCGGAAGGCGCTGCCAGCCCCGTACTCTCCATGCTCGACGCTGGTTCCGCGAGTTACTTCAACTTGCTCGGCCTCCCCCTCGTCGCAGGACGCGGCTTCACTGCGCAGGAGGTTGACGCGGCGGCGAAGGTCGCCGTTATCTCGGAATCGGGGGCCCGCAAACTTTGGCCCGGCCAGAACCCCATCGGCAAACGGTTCCTGTTCGGCGATGACAAGGTCTACACCGGAATCATCGGCGTGGCACACGATGCCTACAATACCGACCTGAACCGCATCCGCGACTGTTTCATCTACCTGCCGGCGAAGAACACGGAACCTCGATTCACCCTGCTCCTCAAGAATCCCGACACGGCGGGAACCGCTCGCTTACTCCGCTCGGCTGTCACCGCCATCGACCCCAAGTTGTACTTCGATGTCAGCACCATTGACGAATACCGGCGTATTCAGGAGATGCCGTCGCGCACTCTGAGCCTGCTCTCCCTCGTGCTCGGCGCTTTCTCGCTCCTGCTGGCCTGCTCAGGTATCTATGGTGTCGTCAATTACTCGGCCAACCATCGCGTGAAGGAGATCGGCATCCGGATGACCCTCGGCGCGCATCCGCGTGAGGTCTTGCGCATGATGATGCGGCAATCGCTGCGCCCGGTTCTCATTGGCGCAATCGCCGGCCTCATGGGCGCTGCTGCTGTCACGCGTCTGCTTTCATCCATGCTCTACGGAGTCAGCCCGTTCGATGCCTGGACCTTCGCTGGCGTGGTTCTGCTCATCATCGGCGCAGCATTTCTTGCCACCTTCAGCCCGGCCCTCCGCGCCACGCGCATCGACCCGGCCACAGCCCTCCGCCACGAGTAGCGCGTCTTGCCTCCCGCGGTCCCGGTTGGCGTAAAGTGGCATCCAGTTTGGCTTGCTCCCCGACTCGCTTCTTACTCGATTCGCAACGGCACGCTCACTGACTAGCTGATAAGTGCCACCAACCTGCTTTCACCGCG
>JBAUOG010000679.1:0-5620 GCA_049579625.1 Bryobacteraceae bacterium | reverse complement strand
CTCCCAACACCTTCGCGATTGGTGCTGCAAGGAGCTGGAACGCCGTCATTTTCGCGCGGTACCTGAGTCGTTGCTCGTGTTTCAGGACATGGATGCGGTGATAGCCAATCTCAAGGATGCCGGGCTTTCAGTTCACTTCGTCGGCGGCGCCGATGAGGTAGCGTTGAACGCCATCGAGACCTCCGCCGAGGCCTGCACCGGCCCCACCGTCCTTTATCAGCCTTTCGGCGAGGAGCTGACCAATGATGAACTGCTCTGGCTTCAGGACTTCGAGCAGCATCTGCCAGTGACTTCAGGAAGATATCAGCGCTTACAAGGTAAAAACGACCAGGAGTTACTCGCGCTTATTGACGAGCAGCTAACCTCCCACGCGCGGCCCGAAGCAGAACACGGGCAACTCCAACTTTCACTGGTTTGCGAAGAGCCGGATCTGAATGGGGCACGGGAGATCAAGGATCAGATTCAGGCACGGTGCCGCATGGAGGTTGGCTTGCCGGACTTCCTCGCAAGCCGGATGAAAACCATGGAGCGGTTTCGAAAGTGGCGCGACTATTTGACCCACAGCCAAGCACTGCTTTTCTACTACGGGCAAGCCGGGCGGGACCGGCTGGAACCAATTTGGCTGAAAGCGGAACAAGACAACGGGAGCGCACGGCGTAGCTGGTTCGTCGCGCCGCCGGACGTGGAAAGCAAACAACGCGAACATCCCGATGCGCTGTGGAACATCGACCAGGTGATCGGAATGATACAGCGAGATCAGGGCGCCTGACGTATGCCTGTTCAAATGGCCGCGCACGCCAACCCCTTTCCAGGCCTCGCTCCTTACGACGAACCTGAGGCTGCGCTGTTCTTTGGCCGGGATAAAGAGATAGAGGAGATCCTGGAGCGTCTCGCTTCGCACCGTCTGCTCGCTGTGGTTGGCGTATCGGGCTGCGGGAAGAGTTCTTTGGTGAGAGCCGGCGTTAAGCCGGTGCTTCGCATTGGAGCCGCAAACAGTCTGCCGGGCCGCTGGCGGATTCATACCATCACACCCGGCAACGCGCCGATTCAAGCACTACGTAACGCGATCCAAGCAGGCCCGGCTTGGCCGGCGACGTCTTTCGATCTGGTGGAGCATGCCCGCCAGAATCTGCGGCCCGGTGAGAATCTGCTGCTGATTGTGGATCAGCTGGAAGAGCTGTTCAGTTTTCGCGCCGGGACTCTCAGCAAAGATGCCGGCAACAGAGCTGCCCTGTTCGTAAATCTCCTCTTGAATGCCGTGGATCAGCGGGAGGTTCCTATTTACATCCTGCTGACCATGCGCACCGACTTCCTCGGCGAATGCGCCGAATTCAGGGGGCTGCCCGAGGCGCTGAACGACTGTTACTATTTGGTCCCCCGCCTGACGCGAATCCAGCAGCAGGAAGCGATTGAGCGTCCGTTGGAAGAACAGGGCGTGACCATCACGCCTTCACTTTTGCAGCGGCTGCTCAACGAGTCGGCGGAAGATCCGGATGATCTCCCTGTATTGCAACACCTTCTCAGGCGCCTTTGGGAGAACTGGAATGCACGAGGTGCGAACGGCCCGATCAACGACGAAGACTACGCCGCCGTTGGCGGCTGGAAGAACGCGATCAACCAGGAAGCCGATGGCGTTCTGAGTAAGTTCCCCGCGGAAGAAGAAGAAATCCGGCAGGTCTTTCAATGGATCACCAACCGTGGGACGGGTGAAAAACCAGTTCGGCGTGCGCGAGCATTCGCCGAGTGTGATGAGATTTCCGGCTTAGGCCAGGAGCGTCTGAGGAAGATTGTTCAGGCATTTCAGGCGCGCGGTTTGCTGAAGCCATCCGACGGGACTGGCGAATCGCTGGTGGATCTGCCACACGAGAGCGTGATGTGGCAATGGACACAACTGAAAAGTTGGATTGTCCAGGAGACCGAGCGGGCGGCCCGGTTGCGTTTCCTGTTGCAATCGGCCCGGCAGCAGGTGCCCCTGGTTGGGCTCGCTCTGGATTCAGCGTTGAAGCTGCGTGGCCAATGGAAGAGCCAAAGGGCACGTACCCTGCGCTACTTGCAGGAGACGGAGTTGGAGGCGGTCGATTCCTGGGTGGCTTACAGCGAGGGCGTCGCGAAGGCCAAACGGCGGCGGCGCGTGTTCATTCTAGCGGGCATCGCAACGCTAGTTGGAGTGCTCGCCATTCTGGCTATCTGGATTTCCATCAGGGAAAGGACAATGAGGAACTCGGCCGAAGCGCGGGAGCTGACAGCCTGGACCGCAGTCAGCTTAGATGATGACCCGCAACGCAGCTTGATACTGGGCCTCTATGCATGGGGAAAGCAGCGGGCCATGGTACCCGGCCTGGCCGACTTCTTGCACGAGGCGCTCCTGCACTCTGCAATCCGGCTCACCTTGCGCGGCCATCAAGACTCGGTCTGGAGCGTGGCGTGGTCGCCCGATGGCAGCAAGCTCGCCACAACGAGTAAGGACAACACGGCCAAAGTCTGGGATGCGGCGACGGGCAGGGAGTTGCTTACGTTGCGCGGCCATCAAGGACCGGTTGAGAGCGTGGTGTGGTCGCCCGATGGCAGCAAGCTGGCCACGGCGAGTGAGGACCACTCGACAAAAGTGTGGGATGCCGGGACAGGGCGAGAGTTGCTTACGGTGCTTGGCCATCTAGGCCATGTCATGAGTGTGGCATGGTCCCCCGACGGTAGCAAACTAGCCACGGCAAGTAGGGACAATACAGCAAGGGTTTGGGACGCGGTGACAGGCCGCGAGTTGCTTGACCTGCGCGGGCATCATGACCAAGTCTTGAGCGTCGCATGGTCGCCGGATGGCAACAAGCTAGCCACGGCGAGTGGAGACAAAACGGCAAAGGTCTGGCAGGCGGAGACGGGGAGCGAGTTGCTCACCCTGCAGGGCCATCGAGCCCGCGTCGAGAGAGTGGCGTGGTCGCCCGATGGCAGCAAGCTGGCCACGGCAAGTTGGGACCGTACAGCGAAAATATGGGATGCGACCACGGGAGCCGCGTTGTTGACGTTGCAAGGCCATCAAGGATCCGTTTTGAGTGTGGCGTGGTCGCCGGATGGCGCCACGCTGGCCACCGCCAGTGGGGACAAAACAGCCAAGCTCTGGGAGACGGGAACAGGGCGCGAGTTGCTGACGGCGCGTGGGCACGAGGGTCCCGTTTGGAGCGTCGCGTGGTCGCCCGATGGCAGCAGACTGGCTACCGCAAGTGATGACCACACAGCGAAAGTCTGGGACGCAGTGGCCCGTGAGTTGCTCGCTCTACGCGGCCATCAGGACGAGGTTTTGAGTGTTGCTTGGTCACCCGATGCCACCAAACTGGCCACCGCGAGCGGGGACAGAACGGCGAAGGTATGGGAGACTGCGACAGGCCGGGAGTTACTGACGTTTCGAAATCATCAAGGACCCGTCATGAGCGTGGCGTGGTCGCCGGATGGCGGCAAGCTGGCCACGGCAAGTTGGGACAGCACGGCGAAGGTGTGGGATGCGGCGACCGGCCGCGAGTTACTCACGTTGCGAGGTCATCAGGGCTACGTGATGGGTATTGCGTGGTCGCCCGATGGTGGCAAGTTAGCCACGGCCAGTAGGGATGGCACAGCGAGAGTCTGGGAGGCAGCGACCGGTCGCGAGTTGCGTACCCTACAAGTCCATGAGGGGCCTGTTATGAGCGTGGCGTGGTCGCCCGACAGCAGCAAGCTGGCTACGGCGGGTGATGACTCGACGGCGAAAGTGTGGGAGGCAGCGACGGGCCGCGAGTTGCTCAGCCTGCGCGGCCATCAAGGTACCGTTTTAAGCGTGGCTTGGTCGCCGGATGGCAAAAGTCTGGCAACAGGGAGCCAGGACAACGCGGTGAAAGTGTGGGACGCGTCGACGGGCCGTGAGTTGCTGAGCTTGCACGGCCATCAAGGCTACGTCATGAGCGTGGCCTGGTCGCCCGATGGCAGCAAGCTGGCTACCGCGAGCTGGGATGGCACGGAGAAAGTCTGGGAAGCGAAAACAGGCCAGGACTTGCTTACGCTGCATGGACACCAGGGACAAGTGATGAGCGTGGCCTGGTCGCCAGATGGTGGCAAGCTCGCTTCCGCCGCTCAGGATCGGACCGTCCAGGTCTACGTTGTCGACCCGGTCCAACTCATCAACCTGGTGCGTTCCCGCATTGATCGGAATCTAACCACCGATGAATGCCGGCGGTACTTGAACACCGATCATTGCCCCGCACTACCAAACGTTCCGTAACAGGGCAGCCGGATCAGGCAGAACAAGTACTGTGTTGATTTCGGTCCGGCTGGAAGGACGGTTCACCAGGAACGCTATAGCTTAGGCGCGTTACGATACCGGGAGAGCGCATGACCGGAACCCGCCTCAACGGAACCCTGCGAGTTTTCCATCTGTTCGATATCGCAGAAGGCACCGATCTGAACCAATTGCATTCGATTTTCGGTACCCGGCCGAGCCGTCGGGAACCCGCCTTCCGGCACCCTGCGCCTGAATACGTTCGCTTTGAGCGCCCTCCGGTTATGGAGCCGCTCGAGCCGTGTTTGACCAATGACGGGCAAACCATTGTGCCCCGAATCCGGTACTTCGAATATGGGGTAGCGAGCGTTGAGCTGCAACTGTCCTTTGAAGGAACGTGGGAAGAGCTAGTCCGGTTCGCCAACCGTTGGATTTCTTCCACCGAGTTGGAGGGCCGGGCCCACACTCTTCTACGTGAGCGCATCAGCCTCATCCAGCCGGCGTTGAAAAAATCGTACGAGGCGTGGATCAGCGAAGACTACTACGTCGCGCAGATTAACCACGTCGTGGTCGAGGGCCAAGTTTCAACGGCAGAACAGTTACTGGCTGAAAGAGGCGTGGAGATAGCACAAATTGTTCGCGGAGAGGAGACCCCACTTTCGAAGAGCGAGCAGCAGGAAGTGCTCCAGTCGAGCATGTCCTATTACCCGACCGACCTGCTTGTTGTGGGCTGGGTGGGGGCGTTTGTATACGACACCGCCGCTGGCGCGCTTCCCACTCTCGACCTTCTGGAGTACGCCAACACGCAACTCCTTGAGTTCCGTTATTACGACGACGTTCTAACACGGCTGCTGGCCGAGGTGTATCAGCGGCTCGAACGCCGGCGTGGCTTCTTTTCTCGCTGGAGTTTGGCCCGCGAAGCCGAGAACCTCAATACCATCCGGCTGGACATCCGCGAGCTTTCCGAGCTGACCGACAACGCCATCAAGTTTCTGAGTGACATGTTCTACGCCCGCGTCTACCGGCTGGCCGCGAACCGCGTTGGAGTGACCGATTACCACGACCTGGTGGGCGAGAAACTGACGACCGCGGAAGATCTCTACGATTCCATGGTGAACGAGTTCCACCAGGGTCGTGCCTTTGTGCTGGAACTGGCGGTCATCATTATCCTGATCGCTGAGATTGCCCTAGTCTTCCGCGGAAAGGGCTAACTACCGTCCGACTTCGCGGCTTGTTCGTAGTTCCAGGCCACCCGGAACATGGTGGCTTCGTCGAAGTGCTTTCCAAGGATTTGGAGCCCAACGGGCAGCCCCTCCGGAGACAATCCGCAGGGGACGCTCATGCAGGGAACGCCGGCCAGCGATCCCGTCAGTGTGTAGA
>JBAUOG010000678.1:0-4242 GCA_049579625.1 Bryobacteraceae bacterium | reverse complement strand
CCTCCCGATGGCGCTACGTCAGAGCCTATCTTTTCCGCCGCCGGTGGCGGGGGCTGCCCAAACGCTTGCGCGGCTTGTTCAGTGAGACGTCACCGGCACAACGCATCATTGCGCTGTGCGGACTTTCGATGTTGGCCTTGGCAGCCGCCACGTCCTTGTTTTACAAACTGGCTTATCCCGAAGAGAGCATCGAGGACGCGCTGAACATTGGCTTGGTGTTATTGCTGGCCGGCTATGGCAACCTGTTCGCGCACAAGACGCTGCCGTTTGCGATCTCCCCATGGTTGTTGCTGTTCAGCCTGCTGGTGAGTATCCTCGGCACGGTGGCGACCGGGGTCCTCTACGCGTATCTTACCGGGAAGGTGCTGGCCGCTAGGATACAGTTCCGGCGCCGCCAGTACCCGATTCATAAAGCGGACCACATTATCGTGATCGGCCTGGGCCGCTTGGGCCGCCGCGTCGTCGCGTTACTGCATGACATGCAACACCCGGTGGTGGGCATCAATGAAACCGAATTGGAAAGCGACGCGCTGCCTGGCGTGCCGGTGGTGGTGGGTGACCTGCGACGGTCACTCGAACCCGCCAACTGCGCACAGGCGGCCGGCGTGATGACGCTGACCGATGACGATGTGGTGAACCTGGAACTCGGTCTGATGGCTGCGCAAAGCAACCCGCGCGCCAAACTGGTGATCCGCGCCGATAATCCATCGTTCGCGCAAAACGTATCGGCGCTTGTCACGCGCGCCAGTGCGCTGGGCGTCTATACGCTATCCGCAGAGGCGTTCGCAGCCGCGGCGCTGGGCGAGAAGATTATCAGCCTGTTGCGCCTGGGGAACCATACCGTGCTCGTGACGGAATATGAGATCGGCCCGGACGATACGCTCACGGGCCGCCTGATCTCCGAGGTGATGTTCGGCTATGAAGTTGTGGTCATTCAATATCAGACGGCAGGACCGGCCGATCATCGCCGGCCGCCGGAGTTCTTCCCCTCCGAAGACATCCGGCTCAGGCCGGGAGACCGCATGGTGGTGCTCGCGACCATGGAGGGCCTGCAGAATGTGGAGCGCGGCCGGCTGGGGCCTCGCACGCACCGGGTGGAGATCCTCAAAGTGGCTACGCCTGAATCGGAAGTCGATGGAGCGCGCGCCGTCGCACGGGTTTCCGGCTGCGACTTGAGCACTGCGCGTGGCGCGTTCGCACACTTGCCCGCCTTGAGTCCGGTGGGTCTTTACTTACACCAGGCGCGCCGGGTTGTCGAAGAACTGAGACATGTGCACGTGGAGGCGCGGGTGGTGGGGATCGGGGACTTCTGATTCTGGGTACTCAGCGTCTAATCGAGAGTTCGGCCCGTCGTCTTTGGCAATTGGAGCAGATAAGCGGTAATGCACTCCATGTCGTGTGGGTTGAGTTTATAGGCCGGCATGACAGACCCCGGCGACAACTTCGCGGGTTCAAGGAAGTGCCGCTTAACCCAGTTCTTGTCGTGGCGCGCGGCGAGACCATTGAGCGGCGGCCCCACCGACCTGCCGGCGCCGTTGACCAAGTGACAAACACCACAGTGATTGGCGTGGTAGATGAGTGCGCCTTGGACGACGGCATCAGGAGCAGTTTCCAAAGCCTGCTCCGTGAACTCATCTAGTTTGACCAGGAACCCGGCCAGTGCGTTCAACTGCCCGTCACTAAGTGCAGACATCTCGTTGTCTGGCTTGGTTTGCGTCGAGTTGAAATGCGCGAGCATCCTGGGGGCCGACCGGTGGACTTCTGTTTCCGAAAGTAGTGGGCCAGTGCCCCGCTTTCCATCCAGATGGCAGCTGGCACAGTTCTCTTGGCGGAAATAGCCGATCGCCACGAGTTCCTCGGGAGTGACTTGCTGCCAGGCTTGAATCTCTACTGATTTGGGAGTGGTGGCGACGGCGGCCGTGGTGAGCCCCGTCCAGGCGAGGACGGCGAGCACGACGCTGCCTATCGCCAGTGTGCGTTTGCCCAGCTTTACCGCGGGCGCACGATCGATGAAAGGCACCAGGAGTAGTGCAAGGACTGCCATCGAAGGCAGCAACACGCTGCCAACCACTTCGAGCGGCCCTTCGAAGAATTTAAGAGTTTGAAACAAGAACAGGAAATACCACTCGGGCCGCGGAACGAAGGTGATGTCAGTAGGATCGGCTAGCTGACCCAGAGGTACCCGCGCCACGATCGCCAGAACTAAAAGGATGGCGAAGGCGATGAAAATGGCAACCGTGTCCTTAAATGCCTGTTCGGGAAAAAACTTCTTCTTGGGCGCCGTCTCCACGGGCGCCGGGGCCACGCCGTGCTTACGTACTAAGTAAACGTGCGCGGTAATCAAGATCACGGTCAATGGCGGCAAGAGCAAAACATGCAGCGCGTAAAAGCGGGCGAAAGTTACGACTCCGATCCCTCCATCACCACCCAACAGCCGGGTGACATACGGACCCATTAGCGGCGCCTGAGCCGCGATCCTGGTCGTGACGATAGTGCCCCAATAGGCGCGGTTGTCCCAAGGCAACAGGTAACCAGTGAGCCCGAAGCCCAGGGTGAATAACAGAAGCACGACGCCGGCCATCCAGGTGGTCTCACGTGGCTTCTTATAGCTGCCATATACGAAAACCTGGATCATGTGCAGCACTACGACAATCAGCATCATGCTCGCGCCCCAGTGGTGCAGTCCGCGAATGAGACGTCCGCCGGTAAGCTCGGTAACGATGAATCGCAGGCTGTGGTAAGCGTCGCCCGGTGTAGGCGCGTAATTGAATGCCAGCAGAATACCGGTGAAGACCTGGACCAGAAACGAGAAGAGAGCAACACTTCCCAAGACCTGATGCCAACCGCTAGACCCTGGGATCTCTTCGTAGAGAAAGGCCTTGATCGCCGTTCCCACACCGGTGCGGCTGTTGAGCCAATGACTGATGCGTGGAATCATTGCGAGCTATCCTCTCTGTGTTTGTTCGGGCGCTGCGACGGGCGGACCAAGCAGCAGGTCACCCTGTTCCACCCGGACCGCGTATTGGTCAAGCCGGCGCGGCGCGGGGCCGCCCAGCACTTTCCCTTCAATCGAGAAGAGGGAGGAATGGCAGGGGCAAACGAAAGCGGTTTTGGGCTCGTCCCAGTGGTAGGCGCAGCCAAGGTGCGTGCATTGCGGGACGAAGGCGACCGCCTTATCGTCGGACTGTTTCACGACCCAGGCAGTTGTCTTTTCGTTCGTGACTGTCCAACCGTCAACGCGTTTACGGCTGAAAACTACTTCCTTTGGAGCATTGACCGTGAGATCCGACAAACTGCCGGCCTTCACCCAATCGTCTTCGTTCTTGGCCTTGGGGCCACTGAACAGATAGCGAAGAGAAGAAGCCGAGAGCGAGGCGCCAATAAAGCCCCACAGGCCGAAAATGCCATTGAGGAAGAACTTCCGACGTCCCATACCGGTCGCGTCATCCACGGCGCCGACGCATGGTTCGGCAGCAGCGTTCAAGTCTTGTTCATCGTCCGCAAGTTTTAGAATCATAATCAATCACCTCGGTTATTGTGTTTCTTCGGTCTGAATCACTAACTGGGCATCAACTCCGCGTGTTAGCGCGATTGCAGGTATACCGCAAGGGCGCGGACCTGATCAGGATCCATGTTTTTTGCCACCTCCGTCATCTGCGGTGAGCGCCGAGGGTCGCCTGAGTGGAAGAGTAATAGCTGGTTGACCAGGTAGCCGGCATTCTGGCCCGCCAACCGTGGCGCGAGGTTGCTACCCTGTGCCTCGGCGCCGTGGCAAGTCTTGCAGGCGGGGAGACCTTGGGATTGCAGTCCGTTCATAAACAGGTTCCTGCCCGCCTCGACCAGTTTTGGCTTGGCTCTTCGACCAGGCGCGGGCGTTTGAGCGGCATACCATTGAATCGCGGCCTTTAGGTCTTTATCCGATACAGAGTGCGCAATGCCCACCATGTTCACCTTCGCCGCGTGGGTGAGACCGGGGTTTTTGTTTCCGGGGTGGATGATCAAGCTCACCGTCTCGTCGACCGGCCACGGAGGGGCTGCCTGAAAACTCGAGACCTTGCGCTCCAAATATCCGGCTCTCAGGCCGGCTACTCTCGGGATGTAAGGCAATTGCGACCGGCCATCCATTTCGTGACAGCCCGAACAGTTCCGAACGACAATATCCGGCGCACTCGATCGCTCCTGGGCCCGGGCGAACGGAAGGACCAGCAGAGTCGTTGCGGCGAACGCCGATGAATATTTCGC
>JBAUOG010000677.1:0-3977 GCA_049579625.1 Bryobacteraceae bacterium | reverse complement strand
ATTGGGACACGGCTTGGTTTGCCCTTACATTTGTATCGCTTCTGCTGCTCATCTTCGGACTAGGGGCGGCAGTGCTCTGGCTGGTCTGAGGCTGAGAGAATATGTGCTTCGGCCTTCGCCGTGATCTAAGGGCCAACACCGCTAACTATGGGCGCTCTCGCTGCGCCAGCGGCATTCCTAAACGCAACATGGTCGACTCCCGCTATCGCTCTCCCGGCCACCACGTCGAGGGCGGATCGGCCGTCGTGATCTTGGTGCGTCGAAGCGCGACGAGATGGCTGCGCTTGTACGGATAGCCGCGCACGTCGGTGCAGTCCTTGCAGCGCATGTAGCGTTCCAGTTCGTGGATCGGCGTGGACTTCGGTCGCCGCACGATATCGAGCGCCACGACCTGGTGCGTATCGCAACCAAGGCAACGGACTTCAAGGTAGCGGTATCCGGCATTGAGGGCATCGCCTAGCGCGGGCGACGGTTGCGCCGGACCGCGATAGCCGAGCATGCGCTGGTTCCACGCCTCGCAGGCAAGGCGGTCGGCTTCCTTGCGGGCAGCGGCGGCACGCTCGGCCGATGCCCGGATCGCACTGCCGTAGATCGTTTCGCGTGATTTGGTGCCCATGCCGGAAGGATGCGCCCCCCGAACGGGAATCGACAAGCCGCTAGGGATTGTGGTCTCTAACATGTAGGAGCAACCATGGGGCTGCTTTAAATCGTATCAGTCGCAGACCGGTGTTCGTAGTCTTTGGGTGTCAATCGGGATATCGGTCATCGCCCCCACGGTCTCCGTTGCGCCAGGCAAGGCGACAGTCGAACGCAGTCCGAAACCCATCGAACGACAGTTCGAACTCGGTCGGCAGCAGCGCGAACCAATTCAGCCAAAGGCCCGCTCCAAAAGCCGTCAAATCTCGAACCCTACAGGGCTGGAGCGTAATCTGACCGCTAAGAGAGAGCAGCAAGGTTTCGTTCACGAGTTTGCGTTTGGCCCGTCGCCGCTCGACCCGGTTCCATTCAAGGCTTTCTGCGCTGGCGGACATTGGAGGCAGACTTATCCTCTAGTGAAACACGCGGCCTGCGGCGAGGATAACGGGCGCAGTTAGTCCGGCAACTAAAGTCGGTGATTAATCTTGACGCCCGTTCGAAAGGTTAACTCGCGTAAATCAATACATCATTTGCGCGATTCTATAGATAACTTGTAAACGTTCGGACGGGATTTGTCGCTGCGCTCCCCACCAATTGAGTGGACGGCGGAGCTGGATGGGTGCCAGAAATGCATAGCCAGCGGAATCCGCGCGCCTTCATCCGTAGACCGATGGCGAGCGGAACCAAAAACAGAGACGTTCGAAATTGCTGCGCTAGTTCCTTCACGGTGGATCGTGATGATGAGACGAGCAATCCTAGCCTTTGCAACATTGATTGCACTCAGCCAAACGGCCACAGCAGGCAATGTCTCTTGCGCCGTTGTTCGTTTCTATGTCGCCAAATACTCTGAAGCAGCCGCAGTAACGTGGGCACGAGGTCACGGCACCAGCGCTGCCGAAATCGAAACGGCTCGTCGTTGTCTGCATAGCGCTAATGTGCAGATTGCAAGCTCGGCTGCGAGGTCAGAGGTGCTCGTCCCCGTAACCGAGCAGGAGCGCACCCAGCACGAACCAGCCGAACGCGATTTAGATCAGGACGCGCTGCACGTCGTACCTGTGCAAGGCCAGCGTGCCGACCCCGAGCAGGATATTCATGACAACGAACCAGGTGTTCATGCCTTCATCCGCCCGAAGGATATCGAGGATCGTTCCGCCCGGCATGTAAGCTACGAAAGTAAGGATCTCGTTCCCTCCGATGGAAAGACTACCACAGTGCGCCCACGCTATCTGGGCGCTATGCATCGCTCCAACAGTGCGGGAGTGACGGGCCATGTGGCATGGTTCAAACGACTTTGGAATCACCTAACTAGGCGGCGCCAATTCAGCGTCGCCTTTTTGCATTTCAGTGGGGGGCGACGGTGAAGGTGACAGAGGGCGAAGGCGGCTGTCCGCCGCAGCTTTCCCGGTGCTGAGATCAAGGTCGTCCACCGCGACCTGCTCGAAATCAGTTGGCTGACGCCGTCGCCGCCGGTCATCGTCGACCCGAAAGATCACGGCGAGCGGCAGCAGTGCACGCTGGTTTGTTACGCAGTAGCGTGGCCGTCACCGCTCGGGATCAGGCTGTGCTCGGCTTGGTCATTGGAAGTACCCGACCATGCGGGTGGACGATTCCTGCAGCGGGCCGGCGACCATGTCGATTTCAGAACCGCGCTGTTCGAGGCCGGGAATCACTTTTACGCAGCGGACTTGGCTGAGGTGACCCCGCATGTCGGTACAGGCAGCGACATTCACCTGCCAGCGGGCGGCGGCTGTTTCGTTTGCACCGTGGTCGGGGCAAGGTCTGGCGGCGGACAGAACTTTTTGTACGCGAGGGCCGCGACGTGGATCGACAAAACGATGCTGCGCGGCGATCAAGTGCCGCTGCGCAAGGCGGAATCGGAGGAGAAGTCCGTCGCTGCGCTATTGCTGTGAATCGCGCCCAGTGCGCAGGTGGCGCGGAACAAATAACAGCGCACAGTCGGCGGCCCTTCATGACGGGGCGTGGCTGACACTCGACCAGTTCCAGTCGAGTGCCAGCGGTGCGGTTGTTACTCCTTCCCGCACGCGGCGGGCCAAACGACCCTGATCGGGGTCGACCCAGAAGAAGCTCCGGCTGTTTTCCTCCGGCAGCCGGGGTCTTGGTCGCTAATATGATCTTCTCGGACCTGCGCCACGCATGATGATCTTTAGCACTTTGTGTTCGTCACCTAAACAGGTCGAACATGGCGCACGTGTTGTTTTCATGCACTTAGGTGACTTCGGGAACAGATTGCGCGCTAATAGAAAAAAGGACGGGCACCTTGCAATGGCCTGCCGGTTTCACGTGTCTGCCGCGTCCTAATCGCTACAAAGCCGCCGACATTAAACCTAATCAGCAAGCTTAATCAGCGGTTTTTGTTGCGACACACCATCGCGGGGCTATCGTCATCTCACTGGTCACGGAGGTGATCTATGCGAGATAAAATAAACTTTGCGCAGCGAGAGGCGGGACTGACTTTTCAGCGCGCCGGTAAAACGAACGCAGCAACGGAATACGAAAAATCGCAGGAAGCCTTCTGGAAAAATTACGAACGATTGAAGGCTGAGCGTTTGGCTAGGGAAGCGGCGAAGTCGAAAGAGAAATAGTGCCGAAATGACAAAACCTTCCAAACCGACCAAGGCTGAGCTGCATGAGATGCTGGCCGAGGCGGTCCGGAATACCCAACCTAAGCCGGTCCGCGATGCGCTACCCGAGCCGAAGCGCAGAACGAACACACGACAACCTGCGCCGAAGCGCACGGTCAAAATCAAAAGAGTTCGCCGCTAGGACGGTGACGCCACACGCAAAAGCCGCCCAGGTCTCCCTCGACGGCTTGTGCCGTTGCGTTTTGTGTGGAGGTGCGCTGCGTCGAGCGGTGCTCGAACGCGGTGCCTCTTCTTATTTGGACGCACTGCCTCAATTAGGCGGCTTGTTGCGTTGCCAGTGTGTCGGGCCAACGATCCCCGATACTTCTCATGTGCGACCTGCGGCGATGCTCTTCAAGCCAGTGGTGCTGTCCTATCGCCCTGCTGGCGGAAGTCGTCAAGGCGCTGATCGTCGCGAACCATTTTCTCGAAACCGAACTGAAAAAGCTGCGGGCTGCGGTCTCGCCTGGTTATGCGAGACTGCCGCGTGATCGCAAGGATTGGTACGACTAGGCAGCCGGTGGATGTCTGTTATTGGGGGAGAAGCCGAAGTCGGCATCGGCCAACTCGACTTCCGAGTTTGACCCCAAGCCGACATTGGCCGGGTCGAAATTCGCAGTGCAGCAGCCTCTGCTAACGCACTGTGATGTGCTATCGTTTGGGTCGAGCACAGGAGGAGCTGCGGCGCCCCGTCTCGAT
>JBAUOG010000676.1:0-7539 GCA_049579625.1 Bryobacteraceae bacterium | reverse complement strand
CTAAGTCCTTACCCGGGGATGAGCCTCGTTGCTACGCTCAGTCTGCTGCATCCCGCCGCACTCAGGGCGAAGTTCTGGGTTATTCGGCGCAAGGGCCTTTCTCTCGCAGCCCTCGAAGTCTGTTGCCCTTCAGCAACCTGCGCTTAAGGCGCGTTTGGCACTCTACTTGCCAAACAAGATGTAAACTATGGGCGTGTTCCGCACGTTGATCACGAAGGGACTGGCGACAGCGCTCTTTCTGTTGCTCTTCGCGGCCAGCTACCTGGAATGCCGGGCGGCAGCGAACCCCATGCCGCTGAGCGCTTGCTGTAAGAAGGGCCCCTGCCCCGATACCCGTGGGCATTCGCCGCACTCCGGTTGTCAGATGCAGGCCACGAGTACAGAACACCCGGGGTTGCCGGAACCCCCGCTGGATTCCTCCCAAATCACGATGCTGAGTGAGTCGCAGCTTCCGGCGGAGGGCGTTGTTCCCGCAGTTCAAGCCCCCGCTCTGGTGCTGTTCACACCGGACTATTCGCCCCCCGATCTGTTTCTTCAGAACTCCTCGTTCCTGATCTAGTCTCGCCTCGTCAAACCTGTCTCGTTCTTCCCGCTGGACGGCGTGCCGCAAATGCGCGTCATCCGGAGGATTTCAGGTTCAATCGAGGTGGAGAAAATGTGTTGTCGCGCCCATCCTGTGGCGTTTCTCCTGGCGTCATTCGCTCTTACGAGTGGTGCTGCGAGAGGCCAGGAAGTAAAGTTAGCAGATCTGGTATCGGAAGCTCTCGAACGGAGTCCGGAGATTCTGGCCGCCCAAAAGAAGTACGAAGCGGCCAAACAACGGCCTGTGCAAGCAGGAAGCCTGCCGGAACCCACGCTTTCCATGGGCTGGAACAGCAACGGCAATCCGCTGCCCGGCGCGGGACTCGGGACGGACGCCACCAGCAACATTGGCTTCTCTGTAACGCAAGAGATTCCAGCTCCGGGCAAGCAGCGGCTGCGCAGCAATATGGCGGAGAAGGAAGCGGCCGCTCAGTTTCAGGAACTCCAAGCGGTTGAGCTCAGTGTCATCTCGAGAGTGAAGCAGGCCTTCTTCAAGCTGCAGCACTCGGACGTTGCCCGGGATGTGCTGGAGCGCGATCGGGATGTGCTGAAGAAGCTACTCGCGATCACCGAGATTCGATACTCAGCGGGCCAAGCGGCGCAGCAGGACGTCTTCAAGGCGCAGATCCAGCTCTCTCTGCTGGAAGCTAAGATCCTGCAGCTGGACCGCGACCGAAGGTTGCGCAGCGCGGAACTGAACAGCCTGTTGAACCGGCCACCCGAGGCGCCGGTTGGAAAGCCGGGAGAGCCCCACGTGGCGCCGATGACGAAGACGCTCGCCGAGGTTCAGGCGGCGGCCCAGCAGAACTCACCTCTGCGCATGAAAGACCAGGCGATGACCGAGCGGGCGGAACTGGCGGTGAACCTGGCTCGCAAGGATTACTACCCTGACTATGCGTTAAGCGGCGGCTACTACAACCAGGGTGGTCTGCCGCCGATGTTCTCATTCCGCGCGGACGTCAAGATCCCGGTTTACTTCCGAAGCAAGCAGCGCGCCGTACTGACCGAACAGGCGCAGCTGCTATCCGAGGCACGGCACACCTTTCAGGCGACCGCGCAGTCGTTGAACTTCCGGATTGCCGATGACTACTCCACGGCTGAGACCTCTTTGCAACTGATCAACCTGTATGAGAAGACGGTGATCCCTCAAGCCAAGCTGGCCGTCGATTCGGCGCTGGCTTCCTACGAAACGGGAACCATGGATTTCCTTTCGGTGCTCAACAACAACGTGGCGGCCTTGGAGTACGAGATGGATTATCACGAGCAAATGCTCAACTTCCACCTGGCATTAAGCCGCCTCGAAGAAGCCAGCGGGCTGGGCCTGATTGAGGAGGACCACCGATGAAACCGGTTCGGATGATGCTCGCGGTTGCGCTGCTGGCGGCGGGCTTCGTGGGCGGCTTCGGATACAGCCGCTGGTATGGGCCCACGGCGTTGGCGCGGCAAGGCATGCCGGGCCGGGGCCAGCCGAAACAACGCAAGATCCTTTATTACGTGGATCCGATGCATCCGGCCTACAAGTCGGATCGGCCAGGCATCGCGCCCGATTGCGGGATGACGTTGGAGCCGGTCTACGAAGACGGGCTCTCCGGCTCGCCCAAGACCGAGCGCAGGATTCTGAAGTATCGCGATCCGCAAGCGCCGAACTACACCTCCGGTAAGCCGGGGATCAATCCGGAAACCGGCAACACGTTGGAGCCGGTTTATAGCGATGCCGCGACGATGGGCGCCATTCAAATCACGCCCGAAAAGCAGCAGATGATGGGCGTGCAGTTCGGAGTTGTGGAATACACCACTTCGGGCGAGACGCTTCGCACGGTCGGCAAGGTGGCCATGGATGAAACCCGCCTGGTGCATGTGCATTCGCGGGTAGATGGCTGGGTAGAGAAAGTGCACACGGACTTCATGGGCGCGTTCGTACAGAAGGGCGATCCGATGCTGACCCTTTACAGCCCCGAAATGCTGGCAAGCCAAAAGGAGTACCTGCTAGCGCTGAAGGCTCGCGACGTGATGCGATCGGGCGGGGCGATTCAAAGTGCGGTTGCGAACAGCGACACGCTGATTGAAGCTTCGCGAAAGCGGCTGGAACTGTGGGACCTGAGCAAGCCGCAGATTGAGCAGTTGGAGCGGACCGGCGAGCCGATTCACTCCACTACGATCTACGCGCCTGCCGGAGGCTACGTGATCTCGCGCAATTCGTTTCCGAACCTGCGAGTTACGCCGGAGACCGAGCTTTACACGATCGCCGACTTGAGCCGGGTCTGGATTCTGGCCGACGTATTCGAGGCGGATATCCCGAAGATCCGGATTGGCCAAACGGCCAGGGTGAGTCTGCCGGGCCAGCCAGCCGGCAGCTTTAGCGCGCGCGTGGATTATCTCCTGCCGCAATTGGACGCACAGACCCGGACTCTCAAGGCTCGCCTGGAAGCAGCGAACCCGGGCACGTTACTAAAGCCCGAAATGTTTGTGGATGTGGAATTCCCGCTGGCCACCAGCAGGCAATTGACCGTGCCCGTGGACGCGGTGCTCGATGCCGGCCAGCGGCAGACCGTGTTTGTGGACCGCGGCGATGGATATCTAGAGCCGCGCGGGGTGGAGATTGGCGACTGGCTTGACGACCGGGTGGTGATCCTGAGCGGCCTGAAAGAGGGCGAGCGAATTGTGACCTCGGCCAACTTCCTCATCGATTCCGAGAGCCAGTTGAAGGCCGCCATGGCGGGGATGAGCGGCCCGGCGCGTGGTCGCTCTGCAGGCGGCAGCAACACGCCGCCCAGCCATCAAGCACACGAAGGGGCGCACCCGTGATTAATCGCGTTATCGAGGTCAGCGCCCGGAACAAGCTCTTTGTGTTTCTGGTGGTGGGCTTTGCCTTCGCCTGGGGCATCTGGTCGATGCGCAACATGCCGCTGGATGCGATTCCGGACCTCAGCGATACACAGGTGATTGTCTATTCGCGGTGGGACCGTAGCCCGGACATCATGGAGGACCAAGTCACGTACCCGATTGTGACTTCCATGCTGGGAGCGCCGAAAGTGAAAGCGGTCCGTGGCTTTTCGGACTTTGGATATTCCTTCGTCTACATCATTTTCGAAGAAGGCACCGATATTTACTGGGCGCGATCGCGCACCTTGGAGTACCTATCGCGTGTGCTTCCCCGGCTTCCGCAGGGCGTGAATACCGAGATCGGCCCCGATGCCACGGGCGTCGGCTGGGTGTTCCAGTACGCGTTGGTCGACACGACGGGTAAGCACAGCCTGGCGGAGCTGCGCTCCGAACAGGATTGGTTCCTGCGGTACCACTTGCAGGCGGTGCCCGGGGTTGCGGAAGTGGCGCCGTTGGGCGGCTTCGTGAGGCAGTACCAGGTCAACGTGGACCCCGACCGGCTGCGCGCCTTCAACCTGCCCGTTTCGAAAGTGGTGGACGCGGTCAGAAGCGGCAACAACGATGTGGGTGGCCGGCTGGTGGAGATGTCGGGCGCCGAATACATGGTGCGGGGACGAGGCTATGCGAAATCGACGGATGACATCGGCCGGATTGTGCTGGCCGCCAGTCCGAGTGGCGTACCCATCCGCGTGAAGGATGTGGGTCACGTGGAGTTAGGGCCCGATCTACGGCGCGGGATTGCCGATTGGAACGGGCAGGGCGACACGGCGACGGGCATTGTGGTGGTCCGCCAGGGTGAGAATGCGCTGCGCGTGATTGAACGCGTGAAGGCGAGGCTCGATGAGCTTGAGCCGGGCCTTCCGAGCGGCGTGAAGATCGTCAGCGCCTACGACCGGTCGGAGCTGATTCTGCGCTCCATCGACAATCTGCGGTCCACGTTAATCGAAGAGATGATCATCGTTTCGATTGTCATTCTGATCTTCCTGTGGCACTTCCCCAGCGCGATTATTCCAGTGTTCACGATTCCCATTGCTATCGTCATTTCGTTCATTCCCATGCACGCGATGGGGCTCTCCTCAAACATCATGTCGCTGGGAGGCATCGCCATCGCGATTGGAGCGATGGTTGACGCGGCCATCGTTGTTGTGGAGCAGACGCACAAGAAGCTGGAGGAGTGGGAGCGCACCGGGCGTAAGGAAGACTATCGCCGGGTGATCATCGACGCGATCAAGGAAGTGGGCGGCCCCAGTTTCTTCGCGCTGTTGGTGATCGCGGTCTCGTTCCTGCCGGTGCTCACGCTGGAAGCACAGGAGGGCCGTCTCTTTAAGCCGCTGGCCTACACCAAGAACCTTTCGATGATTGTCGCGGCAGTCCTCGCCATCACACTGGACCCCGCCCTGCGGCTGTTGTTCACCCACATGAAGAACTTTGAGTTCAGGCCACGGTGGATGGCCCGGGCGGTGAACGCGCTGCTGGTCGGGAAGATTCACTCCGAGGAGACTCACCCCATCAGCCGAATTCTGATCCGGGTTTACGAACCGGTGTGCCGGTGGTCGCTGCGATGGAAGTGGCTGGTCATCCTAGGCGGAGGATTACTTGTATTGGGTACATTCCAAGTTTTCGAGAAGCTCGGCTCCGAGTTCATGCCCCCGCTCGATGAAGGCGGGCTGCTCTACATGCCCTCCACGCTGCCGGGGATCTCGGTGACGGAAGCCGAGCGGCTGATGCAGATGCAGGACCGCATTCTGATGCGCTTCCCCGAGGTGAAGAGCGTGCTGGGCAAAGCCGGACGGGCTGAGACTCCGACAGATCCGGCGCCGCTCTCGATGATGGAAACCACCATCCAACTCAAGCCAGTCAGCGAATGGCGGCGGCGGGAGACCTGGTGGAGTTCGTGGTCGCCCGACTGGGCGCGCGGCGTCTTCCAGCGCTTTGCGCCCGATCACATGTCCACCGAAGAACTCGTCGATGAGATGAACGACGCGCTGAAGATTCCGGGCACTTCCAATGCCTGGACCATGCCCATCAAGAATCGCATCGACATGCTGACCACAGGCGTGCGCACGCCGGTGGGAGTGAAGATCTTCGGCGCCGATACGGCGGTGATTGAGCGCATCGGGATGGAGTTGGAAACGGTCCTTCCCAAAATACATGGGACGCGAAACGTCTTTGCGGAACGGACGGGCGGCGGCTATTTCCTCGACTTCGACTGGGACCGCGACCAACTGGCGCGCTACGGTGTTTCCATCGACGATGTACAGGCGGTGGTGACATCGGCGGTGGGCGGTGAAGGCGTAACCACAACCGTCGAGGGGCGCGAGCGCTACAGCGTGAATGTCCGCTACATGCGCGATTACCGGAACAACGTCAACCGGCTGGAGCGTGTGATGGTGCCGGTGATGGGCGGCCAAACGCAAGTGCCAGTTTCGCAGCTCGGCAAGATCAGAGTGCGGTCCGGGCCGGCTATGATTCGCGACGAAAACGGAATGCTGAGCGGCTATGTATACGTGGATGTTGCGGGGCGCGATGTCGGGAGCTATGTCGCCGACGCCAAGGAGAGAGTCCGGAGTCTGGTCGCGCTGCCGCCTGGCTACTCGATTGTTTGGAGCGGCCAATATGAATCGATGCAGCGGGTGAAGCAGCGCCTGTTGCTTATTGTGCCGCTGACTCTTTTCCTGATCACGATGCTGCTGTACCTGAACACACGGTCGATCGTGAAATCGCTCATTATTCTGATGGCGGTGCCGTTCTCGGCTGTGGGAGCGATCTGGCTGCTTTACATCCTGGGCTACAACCTCAGTATCGGCGTTTGGGTGGGGCTCATCGCGCTGATGGGAGTGGACGCGGAGACGGGGGTGTTCATGCTGCTGTATCTCGACCTCGCCTATGCGCAGGCGAAGCTGGAAGGCCGCTTAACGAACATCGGCGACCTGCGGCGAGCCATTGTGGACGGCGCCGTGAAGCGAATCCGACCGAAGTTCATGACGGTGGCCTGCATGTTCATGGGGCTGGTGCCGATTATGTGGTCCACGGGCGCGGGATCGGACGTGATGAAGCGCATCGCCGCCCCGATGATCGGCGGCATTCTAACTTCTTTCATTTTGGAGCTAGTTGCCTATCCGGCAATTTACGAGGTGTGGAAATGGAATTTCGAATTGAAGCGCGAATTGGCGCGCTCCTGACACTGGCGGCGATGCTGGCAAGCGCGCAGACGGCCACTGTGCGGCACAAACACGCTCGCGGCGACGAGCCGGGCGAATTGCAGGTGACCACGGCAGGGATCTCGTTTTCCGAGCCCGGCAAAGGCCAGAAGCATTCGCGAACCTGGAAGTACGAAGACATCCAGCAGCTGGAGCTATCGCCCTCCAGGATTCGAATCCTGACCTATGAGGACCAGAAGTGGGTGCTTGGCAGAGACCGCGAATACGAGTTCATCGCGCTGCCTCCGGGCTTTGCGGACAAGGTATATCAAGTCTGGCGAGTTCACTTGGATCAGCGCTTCGTCGCCGATCTGCCTGACACACAGGTGCGGGCCCAATGGGAAGTTCCGGCCAAGCTGTTGGGTGCCACACAAGGCTCGCAGGGTGTTATTCGCGTTGGCGAGGATCGCATCGTCTACCAGACGGACAAGCCTGGCCAGTCGCGCACATGGCGACTGGAAGACATCAACAACATCGCCAGCGCAGGTCCCTTCGACCTCAGCGTGGTGACGAGTGAGCACTCCGGAGCCTTTAACTCCGGCTCCCGGGAGTTTCGTTTTCAACTGAAGCAGCCCATGCCGGAGGGGCGATACAACGACCTCTGGCGCCGGCTGAATTTGTCCAAGCAATCGGAGTTCGTTCGAACTTCCAGTAAGAGTGAGGAGCAACATCATGAGTAAGCTGACGATCCTATTCATGGCGGCGGCGCTTGTGCTGGCCAGCGGGCCCAAGCAAGTGTTCACCGGCGTCATCACGGAGTCGATGTGCAAGATGAATCACAAAAAGATGCACATTGCGCCGGACGACAGGTGCATTCGCGACTGCGTGAAGGCCAGCTCAGGCGGCACCAAGTATGTGTTGATGGGTGATGGCC
>JBAUOG010000675.1:0-20828 GCA_049579625.1 Bryobacteraceae bacterium | reverse complement strand
GTATCAGATGACGACGCGCGTTTGGGCGAATGCTGTCGCCACGTTCTGGCATTACCTGGACCTCGTCTGGATCGTTCTGTTTGCGTTGCTGGTGACCTGGAAGAGGTAGCGGCCTATTTGGGTACGGCTTCGTCCCGTTCCACTTTGCCGTCGCGGATGTGGATGACGCGGTGAGCATGCATGGCGATGTCGAGTTCGTGCGTGACCAACACGATCGTATTGCCTTCTTGATATAGGCGCTCAAACAACCCCATGATTTCGCTGCCCGTGGCAGAGTCCAGGGCGCCGGTCGGTTCGTCGGCAAGCAGGATGGAGGGATGGTTCACCAAAGCTCGGGCAATGGCAACACGCTGGCGCTGGCCGCCGGAGAGTTCATTCGGCTTGTGGAGCATGCGTTTCTCCAGGTCAACCGCGCGCAAGGCGTCCTTCGCTTTCTCCTGGCGCTCGGCAGAGCTGATGCCTGCATAGATGAGCGGCAGTTCAACGTTGTGCAAGGCGGAGGCACGGGCCAGCAGGTTGAAGGTCTGGAAGACGAAGCCGATCTCCTTGTTCCGGATGCGCGCCAGTTCGTCGTCGCTCATTTCGCTGACCAGGTTCCCGTTCAGGTAGTAGAGACCCTTGGTGGGTGAATCGAGGCAGCCGATGAGGTTCATCAGCGTGGATTTGCCGGAACCGGAGGGGCCCATGATGGCGACGTATTCGCCGCGGCGAATCTCGATGTCGACGCCGGACACGGCATGGATCTCCTGGTCGCCCATGATGTAGGTCTTCCAGAGATCGTAGGTCCGGATAACGATCCCATCTTTACGGAGTTGTTCGCCGCGCTCTTTGGCCGCGAGTTCGTTAAGGGCGGTGGCCATGCTGTCTTCTTTCTCGCATAGGTCGCTCGACTTTACCCTTCGGCGTTCGGCACGACAGGCGGCTTGTTATCCACCTTCACCTTGGCGTCCGGACGAAGGGTCCGGATGATCTTGTAGCTGCCGGTGACGATCTGATCGCCTTCGTTTAAGCCCTTCGTTACTTCGATGTCGGTTGCGCCGGTGATCCCGGTTTCAACGGCTTGAAACACGGCCTTCTCACCCTTCACAACGAAGACACCTTGTACCTCTTCCTTGGCGGCTTTGATGGCAGCGGGATCCGTCAGAGGCGCGGGTGGCACGCCTGGCTTCTTCGGCACCAGGTCGCCCTTCTGCCGGACTGTCAGCGCCTGGATCGGGATCGCTACTACGCGTTGGCGGGTAGCGGTGGTGATTTTGGCCGTGCAAGACAGGCCGGGACGAACCAGATCCTGAGGTATATCCAGCGCCACGACGACCTTGAAGTCCTTCGCCTCCTGGCTGGAGGTCGTGCTTTGCGAAGCGGCCAAGCCAGTGGAGCGGACGATGGCGGTATCGCCGATCTCGATGACCTTCCCCTTGAAGATCCGATTCGGGATGGCGTCGATCGTCACTTCGGCCGGCTGATCCAGCTTCACGTTCACGATGTCGGTCTCATCCACTTTGACCTCGGCCGTAATGATCGACATGTCGGCGATGGTCATGATGGTGGAAGACGCGGAGTTCTGTAGGCCTGGCACCACGGTTTCACCCACCCGAACAGGCAAGTTGGTGACGACTCCGTCCAGCGGCGCAATGGCGTTGTAGTTCTTCAGTACGTCGTCGGCCCGCACCAGCATCGCCTGCTGCTGGGCAACATGCTTCTGAGTCGAGGCGAGTTGTGCGGCGGTTTGCGCGCGCTGAGCCTTGGCCTGGGCGATTTTGCTCTCGGACTCAGCAATCGTGGCAACAGCTTGGCCGTAGGCCGCTTCCTTGGCGTCGTAATCCTGACGGGCGAGCAGCTTCGCCTCAAACAAACCCTTGGCGCGCTGATAGTCGGCTTTCTTCTGATCGAGGTCGGCCTTGTCGTGAATCAGCGTAGCTTCGGCAGCCTTAATGCTCTCGTCCGCGGCTACCAAACCGGCTTCGCTGGCCGCGGAATCGGCCAATGACGCGTTCACCGACGCTTTCTGAGCGTTGACGTCCGCTCCTGGCTGGATGGCCTCAACCGAGGCAAGGATCTGGCCTTTCCGGACGTGGTCGCCTTCCTTGACATAGATGGCCGTGAGCGGACCCATCGCGTTCGCGCCGATGTTGATATAGTTGCGCGGCTTCACTTCACCGGACGCCGTGACAATGGAGGCAAGATCCTGACGGGATACCTTGCCCGTCTGCACGGTCACGATGCCGCGCTGGGAGTATTGGATGCTGGCGTAAACGCCGCCCGCCACCAACAGCAGCAACAGGATAAGAACAAGGATCTTCCACTTACGTTTCACGGCGACTCTCTCCTAAGCTAGGGACCGGTACTGGGGTGCAATCCGTCAACTGCCTGACGGGACCGCAAACTAAAGACATGCTCTCGGGAAGGTCAGACGGAAATCAGGAGCGATTTGTTCCCTTTTCCGCAGGTTTCCCTTTGAATGGTATCACGCACCTACAGTATCCCTAGTGGATACTAGCCTTTTGCAGTCAATCATTTGGAGCGGTCCGGGAGCGTGACGGACGGCGTTGCGAAAGTGACCAACGGCTGGATAGGGAGCCCTAGTTGCCAGGGCGCTCCAGCCAGGTGATGCTATCGGGCGTGACGTGCTCACAGCCCATCGTCTCGGTGACACCGCTGGCGATGTCGGCGCAGGCGTTGGTGGTGGCGCCCCGAACGGCCCCTTCCTCGGTATGGGAGGACACGGTCCGGCATTCCGTCCGGCCCTTGTACGTCATGCAGACTTTTACCCGGTAGCGTGCACCGGCCACGGTCGAATAGGCTATCAAGGCGATGATGCCGACCACGATCACAGCAACTATGATGCCGACGTTCCTGTTCACGGCGCCACCTCGTGGAAGAAGTTTCCCATCTTGCGGTACTTGTCGTAGCGATCGACCACCAACTGTTCAGGCGTTAAGCCGGACAGTTCGTTCAGCGCATTGTGGAGGGCCTCCCGGAGGAACAGAGCGGCTGCTTCGGGATCCACCTGGGCTCCCTCCGGACCTTCCGGTATGATGCCGTCGATCAGCCCCATCTCCAGCAAATCGGGGCCCGTGAGCTTCAGTGCTTCAGCGGCCAGGTTGGCCTTCCCGGAGTCGCGCCAGATGATGGCCGCGCAGCTTTCCGGGCTGATCACGCAGTACCAGGCATTCTCCAGCATGTAGACCCGGTTGGCAACGCCCAGCGCCAAGGCGCCGCCACTGCCGCCTTCGCCAATCACAACCGCAATCACGGGCGATTTCAAGCGAGCCATCTCGCGAAGGTTGAGGGCGATGGCTTCGGCCTGGCCGCGCTCTTCGGCATCGATGCCAGGATAGGCGCCCATGGTGTCGATCAGCGTAATGATCGGCCGGCGGAACTTGGAGGCGAGCCGCATCAGGCGCAGCGCCTTGCGGTAGCCTTCCGGCTTGGGCATGCCGAAATTGCGATACAGCTTCTGCTTGGTGTCCCGGCCTTTCTGCTGGCCGATCACCATCACCGGCCGTCCCTCGAAGAACGCAAAGCCGCCGACAATGGCTTTATCGTCGCCGAAGGCCCGGTCGCCGTGCAGTTCTTGAAACCCGGTAAACAGACGCTCAATGTAATCCAGGGAGTGAGGCCGCTTGGGATGGCGGGCCAGGATCACGCGCTGGTAGCTGGCATTGTGGGGCTCCGGTGGGGGGGGCTCCGGCGCGACGGCCAGCGGCGGCTCGACCAAGGCAACGATGTCCGGTGTCGCGACAGCCGCTGGATCGGGTGCGGGTTGAGCGCCTGCCGCAGATTCGTTTTCAGCCATAAATCAGTATGCCCCTCTCCCCGTCCACGTCAATTGGCCAGGACCTCGAGGGACTCCGGTCCGCAGATTCTCTCCAGTTCCGCCCGGAACTCCCGGTCGGGCCGCACCTTGGTCGACACATCCATAATGACTGAAAAGTCTTTCGGTTTTTCAAGTCTGAGCCGAACTTCGGTAGCGCCGCGCTTCCTTTGAAAGAGCTGATTCAGCTGTTCGGCCTTCGACTCCGCCGGCTCTTCCTTTAAAACGACCCGGATCGAGATCAAGGAAGGCAGATTGACCCGGGCATCGTCGAGCGGCACCAGTTCCTGAATGCTGAGCTTGGGCGGCGCGCCTTCTTCGGGCAGCACCTGTGCGCGGAGAAACACCGCGGCGTCCTCCTTCAGCAGCGGATTCAGTTCGTCGTAGCGGTTGGAGAACAACATGGCTTCCATCGTTCCCCGGGAGTCATCGATGCGCATGGTCGCAAAGTATTTACCGTCCCGGCTTAACTTGCGGTTGATGCCGGTCAGGAGGGCGCAAAGGGCCACGGGCGTGCCTTTTTCCAGGCCGTCCAGATTGTCCGTGGTGTGGGTGGAGAGTTCGGAGATCTTGTCGGCGTACCGATCCAGCGGATGACCGGAGACGTAGATACCCAGCATCTCCTTCTCGCCCGCCAGTTTCTGCTCCATGGTCCAATCGGGCAGCGCGACCAGGGGTTGCTCGGCGTGGCCTTCCTCTTCCGCAACGAAGCCGAACAGGCCACCCTGTCCCAGTTCGCGGTCGCGTGACGCGCGCATGCCGGAATCGACCGCCCGGTCGATGGCCTCCGTGAGCTGCGCCCGGTTACCGGCGAGCGAATCCATCGCACCGGCTTTGATGAGGCTCTCCACCACGCGGTGGTTCACGGCGCCCAGGTTTACCCGATCGCAGAAATTAAAAATGGACGTGAACGCGCCGCCTTCGTCACGGGCCTTGGCGATGGCTTCCACGGCACCTTGCCCCACATTCTTGACGGCGCCCAGGCCAAAGCGGATCGCCTCGCCGGTCGGGGTGAAATGCAGGTCGCTCTGGTTGACGTTCGGCGGCAGCACCGCGATGCCTCGCTCGCGGCATTCATTGATGTACTTGACGATTTTGTCCGTGTTGCCCGATTCGGAGGTGAGCAGAGCGGACATGAACTCCACCGCGTAGTGGGCCTTCAAATAGGCCGTGATATAGGCGAGGTAGGCGTAGGCGGCGGAGTGCGACTTATTGAAGCCGTAGCCCGCAAACTGCTCCATGAGATCAAAGATCTTGAGGATCTTCTTCTCCGGTAAGCCTTTCGCGACAGCGCCTTTGACGAAGCGGTCGCGCTGCTTGGCCATCTCGGCGGCATTCTTCTTGCCCATGGCTCGACGCAGCAGGTCGGCATCGCCCAGCGAGTAGCCGGCGAGCACGTTGGAGATCTGCATCACCTGCTCTTGATAAAGGATGACGCCGTATGTTTCTTCGAGCAGCTGCTTCAGCTGGGGCACTTCATAAACCACCGGCTTGCGGCCATGCTTGCGGTCGATGAAGTCGGGGATCATGCCTCCCTGGATGGGACCGGGCCGGTAGAGCGCGTTCAGCGCGCACAAATCCTCGATGCGGTTGGGCTGGTAGCGGCGCAGGATGTCCTGCATCCCCGACGATTCAAACTGGAAGACGCCGCTGGTATAGCCATTGGAGAAGATCTTCTCGTAGGTCTCCTGGTCGTCGAGCGGCAAGTCTTCCACCACGACGGTCTCTCCGCGATACTTCTTGATCAACGCCAAGGCATCCTGAATGATGGTGAGCGTAGTCAGCCCGAGAAAGTCCATCTTCAGCAGGCCCAGTTTTTCCAAGCCGACCATGTCGTACTGCGTCACAATTTCGTTCTTGCTGGTGACGTAGAGCGGAACCAGCTCGCGCAGCGGCACAGAGGAGATCACCACCCCGGCCGCGTGCATACCGGCATTGCGGGCCAGCCCTTCCAGCTTCAAACTGACGTCGAGCACTTCCTTGACGCGGGCATCCTTGGCAGCCTCTTTGACTTGCGGATCGCCGATGGCATCCTTCAGCTTGATGTCGAGCTGCTTGGGGATCACCTTGGAGATTTTGTCGACGTCGGCGAACGACATGTCCAGGACGCGGCCCACATCTTTGATGGCAGCCTTCGCGGCAAGCGAGCCAAAGGTGATGATCTGCGCCACCCGTTCGCGCCCATACTTCTCAGTGACGTAGTGGATCACGTCGCCGCGGCCTTTGGTGCAGAAGTCGATGTCGATATCGGGCATGCTGACGCGTTCCGGATTAAGGAAGCGCTCAAACAGCAGGCCATACTCGAGCGGATCGATATCGGTGATCTCCATGGCATAGCTGACCAGGCTGCCGGCGGCTGAACCGCGCCCCGGACCAACCGGAATGCCCTTGGATTTGGCGTAGCGTATGAAGTCCCAGACGATCAGGAAGTAACCGCTGAACTTCATCTTCTGGATCATCGCGATCTCAAATTCCAGCCGCTCCGCGTAATCGGGCAGAGCGTGTTTCAGACGGCCTTGCGCTTGGAGCGCTTCGAGGCGCCCACGCCGCTTCTCAAAGCCCTGCCGCGCGACCCACGCGAAGTAGGTGTCGGCTGTGTGATCCGCCGGAACCGCGAAATCCGGGAACGGGTCCTTCACCTTTTCGAGTTTCAACTGGCAACGCTGCGCGATGTCCCAGGTGATGTCGAGCGCGTGCTCCACTTCACCGAAGCGCTGCATCATTTCGGCGCGGGACTTGACGAAGAAATCGGGCGTGGAGAAGCGCATGCGGTTGGGATCCGACATGGTCTTCCCGGTCTGTATGCAGAGCAGAATCTCATGCGCCTTGACGTCGTCGTGCCGCAGGTAGTGCGCGTCGTTGGTCACCACCAGCGGAAGCCCTGTCTCGCGGGCGAGCCGGTTGACCTCGGGCATTACGATGCGGTCCTGGTCGAGGCCGTGGTCCTGCAGTTCCAGAAAGAAGTTGTTGCGGCCGAACAGGTCGGCGTATTCATTGGCCAGCCGTCGCGATTCGTCGTAGCGATCGTTGAGGATGGTCTCATTGATGTCGCCGCGCAGGCAGGCCGACATGGCGATCAGGCCCTTGGAATGGCTGGCGAGCAGGTCTTTATCAATGCGGGGCTTGTAATAGAAGCCCTCCAGGTAAGACGTCGAAACCAGCTTGGTGAGATTCTTGTACCCTTCCAAGTTCTCGCAGAGCAGGATGAGGTGGTTGTAGCGGTCGGTGTCGGAGCGGGTCTTATGGCCTTGCTGGGAGACATACACCTCGCAGCCGATGACAGGGTGAATGCCCTTCGCATTGGCGGCGTTATAGAACTCGACCGCGCCAAACAGGTTGCCGTGATCGGTCATAGCCACCGCCGGCATCCCCTGTTCCTGGACGACCGTCATCAGCTGGGAAATCTCACACGCCCCGTCGAGCAGGGAGTAGTCGGTATGGCAGTGAAGGTGAACGAAGGGCCGTTCGGACATCGATGAGACCAGTTTAGCGGGCGGGCGTATCATGACGATTCAGTTTCTTGAGCGAAGCCCCGCCGGGAATCGACGAGGCGTCGATTGCAGGCCGAGAGGCGTCCTCTTCGACCAGCTGAAGGCGGGCCCCACAGGAATCACGCCCACGAATGCAGGAGAGGCCCGTGCGAGGTCCAGCCCAAAAGGTGGAGGGTAAATCCTCATCCTCCGGGTCCGGGGCTTGGCGGGGGGGGTGGAAATCGGGAGCAGGGCGGAATGTGTCAGACCGGAGTGCGAGGCTTGCGGTTTAACTGTACAGTTCAGATAATTGGACTGAGGACTTGTTATGGCAACTGGCAAAACGAACAGCATCGTTGTTTCCGCACTAAGCGCGCGTTCCAACTTTGGCAGACTGTTGCGCCGGTTGGAAGAGGAGCGCGGTTCACTGGTCATCGAGAAGCGCGGGGCGCCCAAGGCTGTGCTGCTCAGCATTCGAGACTATGTACGTCTTGCCGCTCCGGAACCAGAAGTGCTTCGGGTGATCGGCGAGGAATCGAAACGCAAGGGAACAGACACGCTCAGTTCGCGCCAGATTGACCAGCTGATTGCTGCCACACGTGCCAAGAAGCCAAAGCGCGGATGACGTCGCTGCGACTCGTGATTGACACCAACATCCTGGTCTCGGCGGCTTTGAAACCGGACGGACTCCAGCGAACCGTGCTCGTGCTTGCCATCACGAAACCGGCAAGGCTTTACGTAACCGAAGCCATTCTCAATGAATATCGGGAGGTGCTGGCGCGTCCGGAGCTTCAGATCCGCAAGGGTCTCCGCGAACAACTTCTTCAACTCATCAGGAACAACTCGGTTGTCCGGACGGTACGGCCGCTGCGGGTGGCGAAGGACCCGGGCGACGATAGGTTTCTGGAGTGCGCTGACGCCGCTCGCGCAGACTACCTTGTGACCGGCAATCAGCGGCATTTTCCGAAGTTCTGGAAGAAGACCAAGGTGATCACATCGCATGACTTCATTAACATCGTTGCTCCGCATCTGATTCCGTAACTTCCGACCCGACGAAGATTGGCGATGTGGGCCGCCTTACGGATATGCGCGGATGGCCTGCCTCGAGGACAGAGCGAGGCCGCACAGAACACCCTCCGCGAAACGGTATAAGTGATTGATTAACTAAAGCTGGCCAGGTCTGAGGAGGTGGGCCCGGGCTTTAGGCAGCGCAGGTTCAACCCAGTTCCGTCACCGGTAGCGCCCGGAATCCATTTGAGAGTGGAAACTCATTTGGTGTTCGGGAGACGACGGCGCCGCGAGTCACCTTCGACTTACCCACCACGTTGCGCACGAAGTCGAGGTTTACGGTGTCACCGACGTCCGGCAGTTCGGTCCACTTGGCTTCGAACAATTCCAGGCGTCCGCCGCGATCCACCACAAAGTCCACTTCACGGGTTCGGTCGCGCCAGAAGAACAGGCTGCCTGTGCGTCCGGCCTGGCGTTCGCGGTCCCGCAGTTGGGCGAAGACAAATGTTTCCCAGATTGCGCCAGCTGCCGGTGATTGCCGAAGCGCCTCCTCGGACCGAATGTTCAGCAGCGAGCAAAGCAAGCCGGTATCGGTCAGGTAGAGCTTTGGACTCTTGACGATGGACTTGGTTCGATTCGAGAACCATGGCTCAAGCAACACCACCTGGCCGGATGTTTCCAGCATCGAGAGCCATTGGTTCGCTGTTGATGGCGCGATCCCGATATCGCGCGCCAAATCTGCTTTGTTCAGCAGGTTTGCACAACGAAGGGCGCACGCCCGCAGGAATCTCTCAAAGTCCCGCAGGCTGCCAACATTGGCCAATGCACGCACATCGCGTTCGAGGTAGGTCGCAAGATAGGAGTTGTAAAAGGCAACCATGTCGATGTCCGGATTGGCGTACAGTTCCGGGAAACCACCGCGCACAATGGCTGTTTCGACCCTGGTTTCAGGCAACGCCCCCGAATCTCAGAAAAGGAAAGCGTTTCGAGTTCTACGATGTCAGCCCTGCCCGCCAGTGATTCGGAGACGTTCCTCATCAGCGTGAACCGTTGCGACCCCGTCAGCAAGAATTGTCCGTTGCGGCCGCGGTTGGAGTCCACCGCGGCCTTAAGGTGCCGGAGCAGACCGGGTGCGTATTGCACCTCATCAATGATGACGGGCGGGGGATGACGTTGGAGAAAACTGTGAGGTTCCTTTTCCGCCTGCTCGGCTTCCGTTGGGAGATCGAGAGAAACGAACGCATGATTCGGGAAGAGGCGCAGGAAAGTGGAGGTTTTGCCGGTCTGTCTCGCACCAGTAAGCACGATGACCGGCCGCGTTCTAGCGGAGCGCTTCAGGCGGGGCTCAACGGCCCTTGGAATCCACATATGCAAAATATACGATACAATCGCATATTTTGCATCGACCAAGCGTCGAATTCATTGCGTTGAGCCCGTGGCATCAATAAGTTAGTGCTATCAAGCCCCATTTACGCTCGGTGCCAGAGGTCTTTGACCCCGTCTCCCCGAATCTCAAAGTGCCCCTTCATTGTGTGCGCGTTCCCCAACCGCCACAAGAACGGCGACCACAACACCGACAATCACGCCCACCGCGATCCAGGCTCCAACCGGGGTATGCGTCTTTGTTATGACCTTCACCGACTTCACGTCGCTGAACGCTGCTTGACGCGCAGTCGGGCTGGCCGGACTCGTTTCTTTGAAGCTGAATCCGTCGGTCTCCACCGAGGAAAGGTAGCCGCGCACTTTGCTCTTATCTGTAAAGCGGACCTCAATGTACGTGCCGGCCGGGAGCTTGCTGACTTGACCCTTTAGAGTACCCGGGCTTCCACTCGTTTGGGCGAGGGCCTGGGCGCTATAACACAGTGCCAGGTTGGTAGCAAATAGTACCGCGAGAAGCACAGCAATGGCTTGTCTCACGCTTGCAGATGCAAAGCAACGGATCCTCGTTTTCATTTCACTCACCCCCCTCAGTCAAGCCTGTGAAGGCCCTGGCCACGGGCAAAGGTCTTCAGATCTACATACAGCCCCGCGAGGACCGGGAATCAAAATGTACGAGGTCAGACCAGTGAGCGTCCTGCACACTCTTCGCTTTCAGAGCGATGATTTCCAGAAATGCACCACGGATCTGGATGACCGTGCACCCGCGCTCGATTTCAGTTGGGAACCGAACTTCCCGAGAGACGTTCTGATGAACAATCTCTAAGGCCAGATCCTTGACTAATGGGTGCCGGAACACCTCGTTGACGCTTACCTCGATCAGCAGCGAAGTGGCCCTTGCGAGTACAGAAACCGTCCGCGGGTCGACCCCATGCAACCCCATGATTACGGTGTAGCCAGACTGTTTCTCCTCGACATTGATTGCATGTGCCGAGTCGAGATTGTTCGCCTGTGCAGCGTCGGGAACCTGGGGTGGGACTACGACACGAAGAGCTGGTCTAGGCGATTCTTTCGAGGGGGCAACCCTATTCTTCATCATTTTACCCCGGCGCGAACTCCGTTTCGTCCGGGACAACACGCTTGCCGTTCTCGTTAACGATTCAGCACGACTTGCCATTGATTCGCTCCGCTGCCCGTCGATATTGACTGCACCCATTGCGCCAATCGCCGATCACAGCAAATCAGGGCTTTCGCGTACCGGCCCGTACAAATCCTTAGACAGATCGCCTCAACGTGTAGAAGAGTTTTGACAAAGGGCGCTTGGCGGCGCTGAGTTTCCTAGCTGTTTCAATGGCGACGAGTGGGCCCGGAATTGCTGCAACAATTCGTGGGTCGTCAGAATGGAACGGGCCTTCCGGTTGGAGGAGAACATGAAGAGCTGTCCTGAATTAGCGGGCCTGGCGACTCCACTTCTGGCGAGCTCTGTGTTGACCCCGGCCGGGATTGAGGCGGCAGACACCCCCGACTCAAACGAAATCACCAAGCTTCTCAAAGACGCCAGGGCGGAGGTAGTCGAGTTGAAATACGACGCCACGGAAGTGGAAACGCTGACCAGATTAAACCTCACCTGGAATACCTATGCCGCCAGGCTGGGGATGGTCAAGGAGCACATCAACCACACTGGAAAACTGCTCGCGGAACTGAAGGAAGCTGCCATCGACGGCTCCCCCTGGCAGCGAATGGCAATCCGGTGCGTCGAACCTTTGTTGAAAAAACTTGCGGCGAACATGGAAGCAACCATCGAATACCTGAACCAGAATCAGGCGAGGTCTCATTTACCGGAGTTCAAGGCGTATATAAGAGCGAACTACGAATTGGCTGTGGATCTCGAAGCACTGATCCGGGACCTCTTGATCCACGGTGCAACGAAGCCAACATTCGAACGCCTCGGCGGTACGCCGGAAACGACTTGAGCTCTTGTGGCGCAGCGGGGCGGCCAGCGGAGGGGCCACCCCGATCCCGCGCCTTCCACCGGCCTTGAGCGTTGCTATATGCTGATGGCGACCGTGCTCACGAAACTGACTCACGAATCGTCACTACTGGCGCTTGACTTCGAGGCATTCAAGCGCCAGGAGTCGACGTTTATCGTCCTTAATCTGACGGTCCTTGCATCTCTCCTGCTGATTCATACTCTCTTCTCTTCCTTCTTCGGCAGCCCGCCGCGCCTGCTGCTGGTTGTGCTGGCAGCCGGCTTCTTGCTGAACGTCATGGAGATGATTTGGCTGCAGGGCGCCAAAGCCCTGAACGCGCGCGGAATCCTCTTCTTGACCTGGTCTTCCATCACCTTGAACATGACGCTCGCCTTCGTGCTCGCATCGCTCTCATACCGGCAGGATATGCAGTATTTCGCGCTCCTGGTTGCGCCGGTTCTCCAATCGGCATTTCGATTCTCACTTGGTATCACCGTGGCTGTCGTGAGTGTAAGCACAGCACTGGAGTTCTTCTGGGTGTGGAACTACTTCCGCTTGCATCCGCCCTCGGAAGTCGCCGAATATATGGAGGCCGCGACGGTTGGGTTGATCTATGCAATCGTTGGCATCCTGGTTTGGATGTTGGTGAACCAGCTGCGATCGAAGGAAGCGGATCTGTCCAAGAGCCTGGCTGAACTGGAAGAGGCAAAGGAGCGGTTGTCGATCGAGGAGAAACTGGCTGTGGTGGGCCGTTTCTCCAGCGCGATCGCGCATGAGATCCGGAATCCGGTGGCGATGATTTCAAGCGCTCTAGATACGGCGTTTAATTCCGCTGTGAGTCCGGCCGAGCAAAAAGAGATGTTTGAGATCGCGGGAAAGGAGGCCGCCCGGCTTGAAAAGCTGACGACGGACTTCCTGGTCTATGCGCGGCCCATGCCGCCCGCAAAACGGCTGGCCGATGTGGCTGAATTCATCGCTTACGTTGCCGAGGTCTGCCGGCCTCGAGGTGCGGTACGGTCGGTCGCCATTCGAGCGGAAGCCTCCGTTGAACTCCGTGCAAACATAGATGGTGATCAAGTGCAGCAGGCATTGCTTAACCTCGTAATGAATGGAATCGAAGCATCGCCGTCAGGCGGAACTGTTCACTTGCGCGGGACACGGGACAACGGCTTGATTAGGGTTGAGGTTGAAAACGCCAACGGTCCAATTCCGCCGGACGCTGTCAATCGGATCTTTGAGCCGTTCTTCACCACCAAACCTACCGGGACCGGCTTGGGTTTGGCAATCGCCCGCAATATTGCTCGCGGACATGGCGGTGAACTCGTCTTATCCCGCAACCAAACCGGAGCGGTCCAATTCTCCATGACGCTTCCGGCCTGTACCGGGGAGCCAGATCCCTCGTGAGCAGAATCCTGATCGTCGACGACGAACCAAGCATGCGTAAGATCCTGGCGTCGAACCTGGCCCAGGACAATCATCATGTCACCGAGGCTGCGGGAGTCGCCGAGGCCCGGGCCTGTCTTTCGGCAAATCAGTTCGACGCGATGATCACCGATCAGAAGATGGCCGATGGGCGGGGAATTGACCTTCTTTCCTATGCTCATGAGCTTGATTCGGCACTGTCCGTGGTCTTTCTGACCGCCTTTGCCACCGTTGAACTGGCGGTCGAAAGCATGCGCCAAGGTGCGTTCGACTTCATCACCAAGCCGTTTCAACCAGACGTGGTCCGGGCAACGGCGCGCCGCGCGTGCGAGCGCACGGAGCTGTTGCGGGAAAACGATCTGCTGAAACTGACAGTCGACCGCCTGGAAGGGTCCGCGGAGATCTTCGGAAACAGTCCGGGGATTCTTGCGGTGCGGGAAATGATCGCGCGCGTGGCGCCCACCAACGCGACCGTGCTCATCATGGGCGAAACCGGAACCGGCAAGGAACTGGTCGCCCGGGCCATCCATAAGAGTGGTCCGCGCGCGCAAAAGCCCTTCATTCCCGTCAACTGCGCGGCATTTACCGAAACACTTTTGGAAAGCGAGCTGTTCGGACACGAAAAGGGCGCCTTTACCGGCGCCGACCGCATGAGGCAAGGCCTGTTTGAAGCCGCGCATGAAGGCTCGCTCTTCCTGGATGAAGCGGGCGAGATGTCACCGGCGACCCAGGCGAAACTGCTGCGGGTTCTCACGGATGGCAGGATCATCCGAGTAGGGTCGACGAAGCCTCGCGAAGTGGATGTTCGAGTCCTGGTAGCGACTCATCGCGACCTTGAGGAAAGGGCCCGGCAGGGAACGTTCCGGCAGGATCTCTACTATCGTCTGGCGGTGGTTCCCATCTCGCTTCCGCCGCTACGAAAGAGGCGGGAAGATATTCCAGGACTCAGTGAGTTGTTCTGCCGAGAGATCTCTCGGGAGCTGAAGGTCCCGTTGCGCCGGATCAGCATGACGGCTGTCGAAAGGTTGAAGCGATATGACTTTCCAGGCAACATACGAGAGCTGAGGAATCTGATCGAGCGGGCGCTAATTCTTTCGCGTTCGCACGAAGTCGGCCCGGACGACTTTCCGCTGGCCCAAAACGATCAGCGAACCCCGCCCCAGATTGACAGCGGCCTCTCGTGGATTGCGTCGATGCCGGAACCAGTCAACCTGAGGGAATGCCTGGAGGAAGTCGAGAAGAATTTCATTTTGCGCGCCCTGAAGTCCAGTGACGGCGTGCAGGCCGAGGCAGCCCGGCGGCTCCAACTGTCGCGCAGCGACCTGGCCTACAAACTCGCCAAGTACGAGATCAAAACAGAACGGCAATAAAGACTTCGTCGCACTCGGCTGTTTCAGCGCCGAAAGCGTGCGGCTGCACTTGCGCTGTCACGCCAAGTTCGTGGACCAGGCGGCCTCCCTGGTGGGCCGTGTTCGCGAGTGAGATGGCGCCCGTCGCGTAGAACAGGAGAAACACCAACGGCAGCACCGTCGAAATCGCGCGGGCCGGTTCCAGCTTAAGCAGCCTCGGAACAAACAGAATCGAGGCAAAAATCAGCGTGAGCGCCGAAAACACGATCTCCGTGCTCTCCGCAAGTTCTTCATGCTGCTCCAGGACGCCCTTCACTTGAGGAGCGTTCTCCACAAGGCGTCCGGCCGCCTCACCGCTTGACGCAGCGACAAAAGTCGATACGGTCCCGATTGCCATAAGAATTAGCGCGAACAGCAGAAAAGAGTAGCTACGCTCAGGCTTCCTCACCGCCCCGATCGCGATGAATAGCGGTGCAATCAGCAACAACGCGATCGGAAAGTGAATGATCAGCGGATGTATGGCTTGCCAGGCAGGCAAGGGTGGCAACGTCAACACGGTCGTCTCCTTAGCTGACCTGCTCGAATCGCTCTTTAGGCGTCGCGCAGGTTGGACAGCGCTGAAAATCGGGTTTTGAGGCAGTGAATCCGCACACCGGACATACATAGAACACCATGCTGGTTGTCATGCTTGGTAAGTTCCGCAGGGCTTCGGTGTACAGCTTGGCGTGTTCAACTTCAGCCGCCAGTGCGAACGTCAGGGTTTGAAGGGCCGCCGTATTGGCTTCGCTTTTGGCTTGCCGAATGAACGTCGGATACATCACGTCGCGTTCGTAGGTTTCGCCCGCGATCGCCGCCTCCAGATTCTCCTTCGTCGATTTGACAATTGGACCTTCCAGCCTGGCTTCCGGCTCGTCACCGAGTTTCTTGATCACCACAGCGTGGTTGGCGGCATGAATCTCTTCGGCCCGGGCCGCTGCCCGGAACAGACTCGCCACCCCGGCGTAGCCTTCAGCATCCGCCTGCTTGGCAAAGGCGAGGTAGCGAGCGTGCGCGTTGCTTTCGCCATTGAATGCCGCTTGCAGGTTAGTCATCGTCGGGGCGGAGATTTTCTGGGGAGCGGCTACTGCGTATGCGGCTACGATCCCTAGGCCACAAAACAGGCTCAGTATGTTTTTCATAACGTCGTTTGTTCTTCTCCATGGCCTGACGGCCTGCCACAGTGGAAGCAACCTGAGTGCCAACCCCTAAACGATGGAAAAATATGGACCCCTTTGCATGCGCACCTGCTTTGACGCCGGTCAAACTCTTATACATCGATGGCCGTTTGTCCAAGGATTGATACACAGCGTTCTTCGCAGTTCGTGCCAAAACCTGTACGGACAGCGGTCCAGAACAACTTTCGCCAAGCCCATTGGCCTCGACGTTCGCGGAGCGGTTGCCGGAAATCCAAGCGCCTGTTTGGTCCCCGCTATGCATGGTCGGGGGATTGTGGTGCGCCCCGCCGCTGCCAGACTTCGGCGATTCCGGCTGTGGCTGCGATAATGCACGGACCCAGGATCAGGCCGGACGGCCCGAACGCGATCATGCCTCCCACAAAGGCAATGAAAAGAACCAATGGATGCAAACCAAGGCGGGAGCCCACCATGGCTGGATACAGCAGGTTGTCAACTGGATGGATCACCACGAATCCCCAAACCAGGACGATCACAGCGCGTATCCAATGGCCCCCTAACATCAGATATACGCCTGCGGGAACCCAAACCAGGAACGCTCCGAAGAACGGCAGAGTCGACAGCAGACCCATCACGGCCCCCCAGAATACCGGAGCGGGCAACCCGACCAGCGCGAAGACAATTCCTCCCAGAAGGCCCTGCAATGAACCGATGAAGAGCCGGCCGTAGACGGCGGACTGGATGGCCGACGACACTCGAGTGAGCAGAAGATCGGTTTCGGACTCTTCCAGCGGCAACATGCGCCGGATCCATGCCAGCACGGTTTCCTGGTCCCGGAGAAAGAAAAACAATGCGAGCAACGCCACTCCAGTATTGGAGATGAATCCGATTGATCGGGCAACCGCCGGAGCTGTCGAGCGGGCTATCGCGGTTGCCACCCGCTGCCCGATCTGGCTTAGGTCCAACTGTTGGTCTGCCCAAAGCCACATGGGCCCCAGCCATGGGTGTGCCTCGATCGCGCCTCGCCATTCGCCACTCTGGACCGATGTCTGTATGAGTGACTGCGCCCTAAGCGACCCGTGAAAAAGCTCGCGGGATAGGATTGCGACCGGAGTCGCAATGACGACGATGACCACCGCCATGATCAGTAGCGTCGCCGGCAATGCAGGCATTCGTGCGAACAGGCGTGTCCGCAGCGGACCGCAGGCAATGGCGAGGGCTAGAGCCCAGGTGAACGCATTCAGGAAAGGCGCCGTCAGCTTCCAGCACAAATAGCTAGCGATCGCGGTAAGCGCGGCGAGAACAACCCAGCGCAGCACCCGAATTGTATTCTCGTCCCGAATGACTTTCTCTAAGTGAGGGCTGCCTCGATCCCGGACTAAAGCACCCTGCCGAAGGAGGTGCACGCGAAGGTCCAGTCCATGTGCCAACGCCATCGAAGAAAATTCCAGGCCATCCCACAGGCCATCGCCCATTTGGACACCAAAGTGCTCGACAGGCTGCGGACAGCAACGCAAGCGAAACCGATTGCTTGCAGGGGAAGTGATGGAGGTCGTGTCTTACAGGCCTTCACAAAGCCTCTGAAGGCTACCTTCCAGCTGCTCTTTATTTAAACGCAGGAGGCGTCAATGGAAAGCGACATCGCATTACAGGACAGCACCGTAAACATATCCGGTGATTTACTCAAGGCAGCAATAGTCGACGTTGAGGTGTACTCTCACGGCGGCCACCTCGTCATGAAAGACGGAAACGCAGAGCTGAGTTCCGATAGCGGCGCCGTGAAGATATCCGGAGGAAATCTGGAGATCTATTTCCGGGGCGGGCGGATCGTCGCCCGAGACGGAGCCGTCGAAATCGGCTCTCAGGACGGCGCTAAGTTCAAAGGCATTTCCTGGTCGCCAGCCGGCGTTCGCTGCAATGCCATCGGTTTCATGGTGTACAACCCCGACCTGCAACCATCGGACGCGCAACCGCGATATGCACTTGCGCAAAGTTCGAACGATGAATTGCTCGTCAACGTCAACGGCCATTACGCGGGTGGCACCAGGTTCGACAGCGCCGTCACCGTGAAGGGCGATCTGGTGGCGCAGAAGACACTGACCGTACCCGCCGGCGGCAATTTGTTGCTTGGCCTTCCGGACCAGACCGTACGTCTCCCGAATGGCAAAACCGCGCGAGTACCGGGACAACCGATCGACGTGTTGCAGAAGATCAAGGCCCTTCAGGATACGGTCCAGCAGCTCCAGGGCAGCATCACACAACTTCAGGATAGTGTCGCCGCGATGGCGCATTAGAGAGGAGGGCGCTCCCATGGTCTTACCAACGTTAAAGCAATACCTGTCTTACAATGGCGGTCGCGCCTCAGAGGGGGTGCGCGCTGCCGCCGTTCCGTTTCGCGGGCACTCGCTGAGTATGCGATCCCTAATTGCGGGACCACGACTCCTTCATATATCCGATCTTCACTTCACCGACAGCATCACCACCTGGGATGTGGGAGGTCCGCTGCGCGTTACCCCGGATCATCAGAATAGCCCTGAGAAGAGCGCGGCGATCGCCACTTTCCTCCGTCAGCACCAACTTCGGGGCGACCTCGGCACGAAAGACGCTGTCATTACGGGGGATGTGACCGACAGCGGCTGCACGGGCGACTACGCGATCGCGCGCGATTTCGTCTCGAGCCTCCGTGGCGCGGGATTCAACGCCATTGCAGCGCCCGGCAACGATTATTGCTGGGAAGGCAACCTGTTTTTCGAGGATGTGTTTAAAGCTGTCCGGGCACTCTCTGTGGTCCAGCTCCTGGTGCCGGGAGCGGTGGAAACCTGCGTCACTGTCGCGCTGACAGCGATTCTGGGGACAATCCCCCCACTCGATCTGATATTGGCAATCGCTGCTCTGTTCGTGACCGGCATTTCCGGGGTCTCCACAACCGATGGCGTAGATAACGCAGAACGCCGCCGTCGCTTCATTCAAAGCATCGCGCCGAACCAGACCGATTATCCGGTCCGCGTCGACGTGCCGGGAGGCGCATTACTGCTCCTGGATTCGATGCAGGGCCAGTTTGAGGACTCAAAGGGCGACAGGTTCGCTCAAGGGTACCTTGGTCCGCGCCAACTTGCCGCGCTTGGAGATATGATCCAAACCTGCCGGTCGAATGAGCCCGGCAAGAAGCTGATCGTGTGTCTGTATCACTCGCCGCTGGAATCAACTGGAGTTGTGAGTTCACCACTCGCAACCAACGAGTTGTCCGGCCTCCGCGACGGGGAAGAGCTGTTGCGGTTGATACAGGACCGGGTCGACGGCCTGCTTTTTGGCCACACAACTCCCGCCGGTGCGCGCCAACAGCCACGACCGAATAGCGACGACCAGGATTGGCGTTTTGCCGCCGCGGAGAAGGGCTACGGCCTGTTCTTGTTGAACTGCGAGAATCTGGAGCATGCAACGCCGGACATGGCCATGCCGGCTTGCCCCGTGACAGTGATTGACATGGGATCGGGGAAACGCGCTACCTACGATGCTTTCTCGCCTGATAGCTGTCCCGCGATAACCTGGGGAATCGCTCAGGCCTAAAAGCGTCTGGAGAAACCCATATGCCGGAATTGAGCCTGCGCCGGTTCCTGACACGCAATCGATAGGAGCTCAGCCTTCCGGTTCGAGAGTTGCGCGACGATAAGGCGGCTTTGAGCTTGCGTGAGCTGGTCGGTTCGGCTCTGTTACACGTGGCGAACCGGTTGCGACCGCACCAATGCTTTTTCGCCGTCGATCCGCTTATTGCACGTTGACGGTCTCCTGTCTCTGAGGTTGGAGGCCGATGGCAATATCGGCCTGTGTCGCACGTATTTCGGAAAACTGTTATGGTCGACCCGTACAACCGGTAAGGGCGTGAATCGGGGCAAGATGCAGGCCGACGACAGATTTGTGGCCTTGTCGACGCAAAACGCCGAATGCTGGTCGGTCGGCAATCTCCGTCTTCCTGGAGCAAACCTTCGGCTCCGGGATGACGGAGTTCCGGCTCTGCTCGATGGCAGCCGAGGATTCCGCCTCGGTCTTGAGAATTAAAGCCGCCAATTCCTACTCTCTTACGAGTGGGCAGGTGAATCAGAATCTCCGAACCGAGGAGCACAAGCGTGGACCACGCGAGAGGTATCAAAGCACTGAGCGACTGTGGTGCGATTCAGGCCTCGCTGGAAACAGAGCACGACGCGATCGAGAATGCCCTGACCGTGTTGGGACACGGCATGCTCGCCGGAGCAAGCCCTCATGTCCTGACGCAAATCATGGATATGGTCTTGGATTTTTGTGAGGCGCACTTCCAAAGTGAAGAGCAGGCGTTTCGCGATGGCGGTTATGCCGATGTGGACTTACACGCACGCGATCATGCCCGGCTGCTCAGCGAGCTTCGCGCGGCGCGCGCTGCCATCAGCGCGGGGCAAATCGAAGCAACGATCGATGCTTCCGCCCTGCTCAATTGCTTCCACGACCATGTCGCGACCTTTGACGAAATTGCGCACGCCCAGATCCGTCAGGCAACTGAACTGCATCTGGTGAACCTCGCTGCTGTGCGTTAAACCGGGCCTTCCCGCGAGTTGCGGGAGCCGATGCTCATCAGGGTCTTGCTCCGGTCTTCAGCCGAAAGGGACCAAGTGCTGCTGCGAACAGGAGGAGCGGGTGGCGACTAACTTGTCGCTACGGACCGCTGCCTGTAGCGTTCGCCGGGCGAGCGGCGCAAGCTCCGGAAGTAAAAAAGCCGGGATAAAGGCCGGGTCAGTGGCTTCTTCCATAGCCGAAGGAGCCGAAGAGGTCAGCCTGACGGAAGCTGTTAGCCGAAGGAGCCGAAGAGGTCAGCCGAAGAGGTCCAGCCGAAGAGCCGAAGAAGCCGAAGAAAGCCGAAGAGGTCGCGCCGAGGACGCCGAAGGACGCCGAAGCGCCGAAGAGGTCAGCGCCGAAGAGGTCGAGACGCCGAAGACGCCGAAGAGGTCAGACGCCGAAGAGGTACGCCGAAGAGGTACGCCGAAGAGGTCTACGCCGAAGAACGCCGAAGCGCCGAAGAGCGCCGAAGAGGTCCGCCGAAGCGCCGAAGCGCCGAAGACGCCGAAGAGGTCAGCCTGACGGAAGCTGTTGCGCCGAAGAGGTCAGCCTGACGGAAGCTGTTGGAAAAACCATCGAACCTGTCGGAGCACTCCGACAGGTTGGAGAGTTTCCGCGCCCAACCAGCACATTTCTCACAGAATGCCAAGAAACGCGCGCTG
>JBAUOG010000674.1:0-1574 GCA_049579625.1 Bryobacteraceae bacterium | reverse complement strand
TCTCCGGTGGCCAGAAGCGGCGCCTGGACCTGGCGCTGGGCCTGATCGGCGGCCCGGAACTGCTGTTCCTCGACGAACCGACCACCGGGTTCGACCCGAACGCGCGCCGGGATGCCTGGCAGATCGTCCGCGACCTGCGCGGTGAGGGAACCACCATCCTGCTCACCACGCACTACATGGAGGAGGCCCAGGCGCTGGCCGACCGGGTGGCGGTGATCTCCGGCGGCCAGATCGTCGCCGAGGGGACGCCGGCCACCATTGGCGGCCGTGACACCGCCCGGGCCCGGATCCGCTTCGCCCTGCCCGCGGGGTACACGGCAGCCGACCTGCCAGCCGAATCAGTGCCAGCCGAATCAGTGCCAGCCGATGGCCTGGTCACCGTGGAGACCGCCGAACCGACCCGGACCCTGCACGAGCTGACCGGCTGGGCGCTCCGGCATGGCACGGTGCTGGACCGGCTCACCGTGGACCGGCCCAGCCTGGAGGACATCTACCTGCGGCTGACCGATCACGACGGACACGGGCGCACGACGGAAGGAAAACCATGGTGAGCCTCGCCCGCCACCGGGCCCCGCGCCGGGACTTCGCCCTGCTGTGGCATCAGGTCCGCTACGAGCAGCTGTCGTTCTGGCGCAACCCGCAGAGCGCGTTCTTCACCTTCCTGTTCCCGGTGGTGATCATCGCGATCTTCGGCGCGCTGTTCCGCGGCGCCGGCGGAAGCTCGTATTTCTACGGGCTGTCCGCACTCCAGTACTACGTGCCGACGATCGCCGCCATCTCCGTGCTGGGCTCCTGCTACAGCCAGCTGGCGATCGTGCTCTCGACGCGGCGGCAGGACGGCATCCTCAAGCGGGTGCGGGCGACGCCGCTGCCGGCCTGGACGTATTTCCTGGGGCTGCTCGCGCACTGCATCATGGTCAGCGCCGTCGATGTCGCGCTCATCACCGGCATCGGCGCCGCCTTCGGCACGCCGTTGCCTACCCACTGGCCCGCGATCGCGGTAGCCCTCGTGCTCGGGGCGGCCAGCTTCTGCGCGCTGGGCGTCGCGGTGGCCTCCCTCATCCGCAATTCCGAGGCCGCGCCGGCGGTCGTGCAGCTGGTCCTGTTCCCCCTGGTCTTCATCTCCGGCAGCTACATGCCGATCCACTCCGACGTGCTGAACCGCATCTCCGGCGCGTTGCCGGTGCGGCCGTTCAACCTGGCCCTGATGAGCCCGTTCGCCCAGCACAGCGGGTTCGACTGGAAAGACCTCGGCGTCCTGCTGGCCTGGGGCGCCGCAGGAACCCTCATCGCCGTCCGCCGATTCCGCTGGGACCCTAGACCCGAATAATCGCAGCTCCACACGGAGGTAGGCCAATGTGTCCCCATCTACCCGCGTGCCCGCCGGCTGACCGCCCGGACCGGGACGCTGCCCGGACCGTGGCCTTTCACCCCGAGCAGGGGTGGAGCCTGCTCTGCAACGGCGTGATCGTGTTCGACGACATGGGCGAGATCCTGCCCGGCGGCCGGGTCGCTCCTCCTCCGGGCCGCATGGCGCGCTCCCGGCTTCCCGCGGCGGCGTGACAGACCCGGCC
>JBAUOG010000673.1:0-1876 GCA_049579625.1 Bryobacteraceae bacterium | reverse complement strand
CGTCCTCGACGTCGAAATGGGGCCAACGGCACATTTCCCCTGAGAGTCCTCAGGACGATCTGGGACTGCTTATTGCATACCAAGTCTAGGCATTACAGAGGCTTGCAAGGATTGCGCCCGTTATGTCACGTTTATCGTCTCTGATCCGACGAAAAGCGGGTGGGAGATGGGGGCCTCCGTAGAATTACCTACGCTGTTCTGTTTCAACCTGAAGAACTCCTGTCCTTGCCGATCGCTGAACAGGGCGAGATCTGATGACGAAGGGGCCGCTTACGCGACCCCTCGTTTTTCTTTCCGGTCTTTGCGGTCCAGAACGTGGATTGATTCAATGACGATCTCGGTGACCGGCCATTTCACTTTGACGGGTCCACTCTCGGTTTCAATGCTGCGCTCGTACTCACGATAGGTGAGTTCGCCTTCGAGAAACACATGTGAGCCCGTCTCGATCTTGGCCGCGCAATCGGCTGTCGGGCCGAATGCGATGCAGGAGTGCCATTGGGTCCTCTCCTGCCATTCGTCGTTGGCGTCTTTGTGGCGCTTCGTTGTGGCAATCGAGAGTCGGCTGATATTGCGACCGCTCTGTGTTGCTGAGGTTTTTGCGTCGCGGCCAGTAAAGCCGCAGAGAGTGATTCGATTGAGATTCATTGTGTTGAGTTTTCCTTTCTTGATTGCATTGAGAGTTGCGCAATGCAACTCCTGCCTGACCGGCGAGGTTCGGGGGTAGCAAATGTCCAGCTGAGGGGAATCTCCCATCGTGGAAGCGACGCGAAACGACGAAGCGTAGTGGAGGGCTGCACAAGCGACAGCGCGGAAGCCTGGGGATACGGCTTGACAGGCGCGAGGGCCGGTGCCCTTAGGTTCGGCTTTGAGCTTTCCCAAATCCGTCTGCGACTTCCGTTCTTTAGTTCTCTCCGCTTGTGCCCACTGTTCCCAGAACGACCTTCTACTGGGAACAAGGCAACTGATTGATTCAGTGCGTGGTTCCTTCTGTTCCCGGTGTTCCCACCTCGTTCAGAACTTTTGGAGGTGGCCCAATCGCACTTGAGGAAGTACCCGGAGAGAAAGCCACGGGGAACAGAGAACCCCTCGCCTTTCCAGCGATTTCAACTGGGAACAGACCCGGAACAGGACTGAGAACACTGGGAACATTTACTCTTCCACCCGCCGGCGATATCGCCATTCCAGCCTCGCTCCTTGACGTTCGCGGTAACGCTCCCAACCTAGTCCTTGAAGGCAGCGTGCGACGCGGTTCTTGTCGGATTGTGTCCACTGCGCCCGCGGCTTATCGAGACACAGCGAGAGTACTTCTCCGATGGCCGCACTGGACCGGTCCTCAATCCAACGTGCAACGAGTTCCTCCCATGGATCTCCTTCGTATCGGTCCGCCTGCTCCGCCGCAGCCTCTTCGACGAGTTCGGCTGTTTCCAACCACCAGAGGAAGCCTCGATCAAACCGGGCTTTGGCTTCCGCCCACAGCTGATCACGATCGCGCGCGAGACCATCGATGTCAATCGAGCCACACGCGACCGGCCAGAAGCGGCGGCCGCCCGTCTCATCTCGCAGGTAGTTGGAGTGATTGACGGTTCCCGCAAACACGCATTGGCGTGGTGATTCAACCAATCGTCTGCCGTAAGGCGGCCGGAAACGATCCGTGGTCCTGCTCATGAAGGCCTTGATACGGCCGACTTCGGACCGATTAAGCGTATCGAGTTCAGAGAGCTCGATGATCCACACGCCCCGCGTCTGCAAGACCGAATCTTTCGTGCCCAGGTCCGCGAGTTCATCGGTGAAGTAGGGCCCTGCCAACGTCTTCAGTGCCGTCGATTTCCGACTGCCTTGGGGTCCTTCGAGAATCAGACAGGAGTCTGCTTTGACC
>JBAUOG010000672.1:0-4020 GCA_049579625.1 Bryobacteraceae bacterium | reverse complement strand
GCCCAGCACCAATGGGAAAAGCCGGCTGTTAAGGCCGGCCTATGACTCGAAAACTGATTGAAAGTAGCACACGAAGTGCGAGAAACGGATCGGACGGGTTCGGGAAATCTCCGCCAGGTAGTTGATTTATTAGGGAGAAAAATCTATTTTGTCGATCTGTGATTGACCTTTGAGAACTGCTACAAAGTGGGTGTGAGGTGCCAGGGAAACGCGGCGCCAGGCGTCAATGCGGTAGCAAGTGGACGTGGCGGCGTGCTCCGAGGCGAAGAATACGCTGGCGGCGTCGCTTCAGGGAGGTGGATCCTCCTCACTGTGATCCCGGATTAGTCTGAGGCAGGTCAGAGTTTATCTCCGTCCGTCCCTATTTCCCACCTATTTCCCACTATTTCCCAAGACGGCTCCCAAAGAAAAACCCTGGCGAACAACTGTATTTCGGGGGATCAAAAGGTGGCTGCGGGGTGTAGACTATTTCCATTCGGGAGCCAAAACGGAAATCCCGAGTCGACGGGGGTATTCTGCCCCTGTTGGAAGGAGGCACTTAAGTAATGACACCGAAGATGGACGATTTTGTTGCCAAGATCGTCAATGATCCTAAGAACCCACCGAACACTCTTCTGCTGAAAGGCTATATCGGAGCCTCATCGGAAGAGGGTCATATCCGTTTGTACCTGGACTCGGAATTAAGCGACTACGTCGAGATTCCCGAAGCCGCCATCCTCTATTCACAAGAAATACCCAAAGAAAAATCGCCGATTGGCGGAAGTTACATTTGGATTCAACGTGACGCTAAAGTGATTCACGGACCTGTTGTGACCGACCGCCCCAAAGCGAGCTTTCTCGAAGGCCGCATTATGGCCACCACGCAATCCTGCCCGGCCGAGTTCGCCGCACCATTGGCGACGACGATCAGCGGACCCGGCTGCGGCACAATCATCGACGGCTGCACGGACGCTGGCCCGAAGTGCCCAACCACCACCACAAAGACATGCGGCGACCCGTGCACGAGCAGCGGACCGTTTTGCCCGACGAAGACTAACTGCACGCAAAGTGGTCCGTCGTGTCCGACGAAGCCAGGCAACCCAAACTGTACCCAAAGCGGACCATCTTGCCCAACCAAGCAAGGCAACGCGACCTGCGTCGACCCGGTCTGCACCTCGAATGGTCCGAACTGTCCGACGACTCCCGTCTACACCTGCAGCGGCCCGAATTGTGCAACCACTCCGGACGCAACTTGTTGCGGGCCGAACTGCCCAACGTTTCCGGCGACTACTTGCGGGGGGCCGAAATGCCAGACCGTAAGTCCAAACGCCACCTGTGTACCAACCGCATGCACGCAAACCGGACCGAATTGCCAGACCTTGCCTGGCCAGCCAGGTTGTACGTCTGCTGGAATCCACTGCCCAACTGCATCGGGCCACTTAACGTGTCCTGCGCCCATCTGCACGCAGAGCGGCCCCCATTGCCAGACCCAGAACCAGCCGGCCTGCCCCTTCCCAACAGAAGCCGGCAAGACTTGCGTTGCGCCCTGTCATCAGCCGTAGTGTCGCTAGCACACTAAATAATAGGATCCGCTGCCATCCGCCAGGTGGCGGCGGATCTTAACCAAATTGCTATGATCCTGACGTCGCGAAACTTGCCCACTTACTTGCTCTCCCGAGGCCTCATCTCACATGATTCGGTTGTCGACGGGGATTTGATGATTACAGACGCCTCCTACCGCAACCGGGCTTTTCGCGTTCGGCGCGGCACCCAACCGGGTTACTTTGTCAAACAGGTCAGGCACTGGGACGCCGCTTCCATTGGCTATTGGGAGAACGAGGTCGCTTGCTACCAGAGGCTGCGCGGCAACGCCATTGTCCCCGAACATTACGCAACTGATTTCGAATCGCGTGTCCTCGTCCTTAACCTTCTTTCGGATAGTGAGACGCTGAGTGAATATCACAGGCGCTTTCCCGTGGCTTCCGTCGTGGTGGGCCGCAAGCAAGGGTCCACGCTCAGCGCCCTGCACCGCTCCACTCAAGGCGCACAAGAACCTGGCAAAATTCCCTGGATTTTGTCGGTCCACGAAACTGATCCTGCCTGGTTCGATTCACTCAGTCCCGCAAACGCCAGGCTTCTTCAAATGGTGCAAGGATATCCCGAATACTGCACGCTGTTAAGTGAATTGCGAAAGGAATGGCAGCCGTCTTGTCTAATCCACGGCGACGTGAAATGGGACAATTACCTGATACGAAACACGGAATCGCCGGAACCAGACTTATACCTCGTGGATTGGGAGATGGCCGTCTTCGGCGATCCCTGTTGGGACGTTGGAGCTGTTCTTCAGGCGTATCTCAATTTTTGGATCTACTCCATGCCTTTTCATGAAACCACTCAGCCCGATGAGCTAGTGACCCGCGCTCAGCGCCCGCTCGAGGGACTATGGCCTGCCATTCACGGGTTTTGGAGGACGTACTCGGAAGGAATGGGCTTAGATAGCCACACATCCCGCGCCATGCTGACCCGCTCCGCCCGTTGTGCTGCTGGCCGCATGATTCAAAGCGCCTACGAGATGATGAACACTTGGCAGCAAATCCCTCCCACCGGCGCAGCTATGCTGCAAACCAGTTTTAATATACTGACTCGCCCCGCTGATGCGGTTAAAGATCTATTGGGGCTCACAAGTGAGTAGCATTAGCTCAGATCTTGCTCCCATCTTGAGCGCCATCCGTTGGCACAGCAGCACTTCATTTTCTTTCTCAGATGAGAAGTTCGTGTTTTCCTCCGAAGCTGACGCGCAACTCAAGTTAGGCGATCTCCTCTATGATCGTTGTTACACGCGCCGCATCAATGCCCCTCGGCCCCAACTCAGCGCAAGCAGTCAATCTTCGAGCCTGCTGGCTGATCTTCGATCCGCCAACGCCGCTCGCGCCCGCTGGCAGAAAGGCTGGCAGATTCGCACGGTTCATGACTCGGGTTGGATTACGGCCGACCGGGATAGCCTGGAACGAACGTTTGCTCCGGGCGAATATGTAATTAAGGAAGGACCCGGCATGCCTTTGCGGGTAGGTGGTGGCGCCGAAGTCTACTTTGCGGTGGAGTCTTTGCACATGCAGCCCGGGTTCTACTTTGCTTTCGGCGAAACAGTGGTCGACGAATCCGACAACTCCTCTCTCCTCCGCTTCTATTGGCACCTGGAGCCGGGCGGCGCACCTCCATTGCTCCATTCCGTTTCCACTCTGCTGAATCGATTCCAGGTTCCATACCGGTTCAAATGCCTCGCCAACACCGCCGCTTATGTGAGGGCCGATTGCGCCGTTGTGTTCATACCGCGCCGCTGGTACCAGATGGCTGCCCGGCTTCTGGGCGAGACTCGTCGCTCGATTGCCAGTCATCTCCTCAGTGACGTTCCTCTATTCGCCAAGCCCCTGGCAGACGGACTTGGGTTCGCCGAAGACCCCGGTGGAGGCCAAAGTTTTGGCATGCATCGTTGTGCCGCCTTGGCTCGGGCCATCTGTGGCACTGCTGCCGCCAATCAACGCGTACTCTCGGCTGCCGAGGTTGAAACACGTCTTAGCGCTCAGGGCGTGTCACCTTCGTTCCCTCATCTGAATCCCGGATCGGTGGATACTTATGAATTTGTCGCGTGATCGCTTTCTCGAAACCGCGGCGCGCATCGGCTTCCGAATCTGTCGCGACGCTATTTGGGCCGGCGATCGCTGCAATTGGCTTGGCGATTCCATGGAAAAACTCGATGGCGCATGGAAAGTGGCCCATGGCGCGCTGACACCGGATCTCTACGGTGGAACAAGTGGCATCGCCCTCTTTCTCAACCGTCTTCATGCCTTCACCGGCGAGAAGATCCTCCGTGAGACCGCGGAAGGCGCAATCCGTCAAGCCTGCTCGCGAATTCCCTATTTCTCGCCCGTTGTGAAGCCGAGCTTTTACCTAGGCGAAACAGGAGTTGCTTATGCTCTTTCCTCCATGGGACGTGAAGATCAAGCCCCCCATGCTCTTGAAGACCTGACCCAAGTCAATCCT
>JBAUOG010000671.1:0-2140 GCA_049579625.1 Bryobacteraceae bacterium | reverse complement strand
ACATCACCGAACACGATGTCGCCCGGATGAATCTCGACCTGGCCAATCCGGACCGGCACGCGAAAGTCGACCACCTCACCGCGGGGCGCCTGGTCCTGCGCATAGCGCCCCTTTGAGAAGACCGGGAAATCGAGCTTTAGAATGCCCCATGTGTCGCGGGAGAATCCGTCCAGCACTGCGCCAGAGGCCTCCAAAACCCTTGCTCGGGTGCTCATCAGTTCGCCCCACATCGCATAGGGGCCCGCAATGCCGCCTGCGACATAAACTTCGCCGGGCTTTAGATTGTCCAGAGCTTCGAGCATCAAGCCGAACGGCTTAACGGGCCGAGCGCCGGCTAGGTCGCGTTCGAGGACGGGCATCGCGCGCCCGACCACGATCATGTCATCCCGCAACGGCCGTATCTCGGGTGGAAGGAACTGCTGCAAGAGTCCCAGTGAGTCCATGACATCGCCCACTACCGCGGTGAACAACTTCTCGCGTATGGTCGCAAAGAGGTGTGTGTCATTCTGCATCGACTGCTCCTCAGGCGCCTCAGCCTATCACGGCAGTGCCGAAGGCGCGGTTCAGTGGTGTAGTCTTCACCGGCTCTGACGCGTTGTTCATTCCTGGCAGAGGTTGGTTGATCCGCATACACTGATGACGTTGTTGTTAGATCAGCCTGGTAGTGTACTTTAGCGACAAAGCTATGGGAAAATTGCGGTGTCGAATGTGACCCGGTGAGTGGGAAATGCCAAACTGCGGTGAGAATACCATCTGCGCCGGCTGAGTGGGAGACAAAATATGACTTCAATGACCAGGCGGGGACTGCTGGGTTCGGCGAGCGTGGCGGCCAGCGTTGCAGCGCTCTCTCCTTCTTACGCAAGGGCCCAGGCCGTGAGGCCGGGTCAGGCCGCGGTCGCCGATGTGCCGCCAACCACCTCTACGGTTGCCGATCGCGACCGGCGAGAGCAATGGTGGCATGAGGCGCGGTTCGGCATGTTCATCCACTTTGGCTTGTACAGCGTGCTAGGCCGTCATGAATGGGCGATGGAGGAGGAGGGTATTCCGGTGGCGGAATATCAGGAGCTGGCGAGACAGTTCAACCCGCGCCCGCACGCGGCCCGGGAATGGGCACAACTGGCCAAGCGAGCCGGAATGAAATACATGGTGATGACTACCAAGCACCATGAAGGGTTTTGCAACTTCGACACGAAGCTGACCAATTACTGCGCGCCCAAGCAGGCGGCTGGGCGCGACTTGGTGGCGGAATACTATGAGGCGGCTCGAAGTGCCGGGATGCACGTCGGTTTTTACTACTCGCTAATGGACTGGCATCATCCGGATGGCGCCCGGTGCGCCCACGACGAAGCGGCGCGAACTCGATTCGTGGAGTACATTCACGGCCAAGTGCGCGAATTGTGCACTAACTACGGGAAGCTCGACATCCTCTGGTACGACGTATCGTGGCCTTTAACAGCCGAGGGTTGGGAGTCGGTGAAGATGAACAAGATGGTGCGCGAGCTGCAGCCCGACATTCTGATCAACAATCGCGCCGGAATTCCCGAAGACTTCACGACTCCGGAGCAGCGTATCCAGACATTCGCCCAGCCGTGGGAAGCCTGCATGACAATGAACGACAGCTGGGGATATCAGCGGGCAGACGACGATTGGAAATCGCCCAAGACGGTTGTTCGAAACCTGGTAACCTGCGCCCGAGGATACGGGAACTACCTCCTCAACGTGGGGCCGAAGCCGGATGGCTCGATACCGGCCGAATCAGTCCAGATCCTGACACAAGTCGGGCGTTGGATGAACGAGTATGGCAAGCTGATTCACGAGGCAGAACTGTGCGGCGTGCAAAGCTCGGAGTTCGCGGGCTTCACGCGCAACGGCAACAAACTGTACGTGCACGTGCATTTCTGGCCGGGTGACACGGTGTCGGTGGGCGGCCTGAAGAACAAAGTGCTGGCAGCAAGGCTGTATGGATCGGAGCAAGCGCTGACGGTGCATCAGGATGAATTTCGAACGCAAATCTCCGGTTTGCCGACGACCGAACCTGACCCCCTGGCTAGCGTGATCGAACTGGAATGCGATGGCGAGCCCAAACAGGATATGCTCAACGTGCGGGAGAACCGGCCCCGCCTTGCAGTGGGCATGTGAG
>JBAUOG010000670.1:0-5586 GCA_049579625.1 Bryobacteraceae bacterium | reverse complement strand
CTTGAAGCCCGCTTGGTGCGGGACTCATCCTGCCGGCCTTTGGCCGGAACAGGGCTTACAGCCCGTTACAAGAGCCACCGCCTTGAGGCGGTGGCTTCTCACTTGGTCGGTCTATGCAAGAGCCAGATTGAGATTCTCAATCGCTTCGTCGATCTCGGCCGTGTTCTTGTACCCAACCGTTACGGCATCGACACCCGCATTTCTGAACGCGTACCGCATTGCCGCCTGGCGATCCTCGCGCGTCGTGAACGCGCCTTCCCCTACCAGTTTCATGCTGATCACGCCCATGCCTTCCGAGTGGACCTTCTGAACAACCGAGGTCACCTCGCTCACATTGCCGAGTCCTGCGGTGTTGTAATCCTCGGCATCCATTTTGGTGCCTTTGTGATTCATCCGGATCATGGCAACGTCCAGAAACGTGTTCCCTGGAACCTGCCTCAGCGCGGGTAGTCCATGCACCGACGCTCCTGGCGCCACCAAAGCCCGCTTGTACTTGGCCTCCAGAAGTCCATCCTGCCACTTCATGCTGTCCACAGGCCATGTGGCTGTATGCTGCCAGTGCAGCAACACCACGTCGAAGTAATCCGTATTGGCGAGCTTCCGCAACTCGTCGATCTTTTGCTGGGGATCGGCGTTGGGCCGCGTCGTCACCTTCGACATCAGCTTATAGCTGTCGCGCGGAATGCCCTTCAACGCGATGCCCAACATCTTGTGCATCTCTCCGTATGACTCAGCGGTCTCAAAGAAGCGAATTCCATGGTCGTAGGCATAGCGCACCAGCGTTGTGAATTGGTCCTGCCCCAAGTCGCGTTGCACCCTACCGCTCATGGTGCCTGTTCCAAACGCGAGCCGCGTAACCTTGACGCCTGATTTCCCGAGAGTCACCCAATCGGTTGCGGTTCCGGCCGCCGCCCTAATGGGCAGGCGTCCGGTGGCTGCGAGCGCGCCCGCGGCGAGCCCGGTCTTCAGGAAATCACGTCTAGAGAAATGAGCCATTTTCAATGTGTAGCACGGTCTAATCGACCGTCCGGCAGGTCCGCGGACCGTCGCACGGCCGATTGGCGCATCTTGGCGAATTCAACACAACAGTGACGAATTTTCGTCGTTGTGGACCTGACTGCCCCGCGGCAGCTGCCTACTGCTTTGGCGATTCGGACGCCGGAGTGATACGGGAAACCGTGACCTTAGGCGTGGCAAGGTAGCCTTTTACCTGGTCCTTGTTCACGGTGTTGACTACCAGTTCATAAGGCTGGCGGGCGCTGGAGGTGTAGAACTGCACCGGTTCGTTGGTGTCTTTGTCCTTCTTCTCCACGCGCTTGTCGTCGGCCATCAAGTCAACCGTATAGCGGCCCCGTTTAACGTCCGTCTTCCGCAGCGCCACCTTGATGTCGCCCACCTTTTGTGGCCCTGCCGATTTTGAGAGCGTGAATTCGTAGATGTTCCGGTCACCCATTTCACGCAACACTTGAATCTGTTTACCGTTCGTGGCCACCAGGCCGCTCATCACGCCCATGTCGCCGCGCATCCGCTGCAATTCGCTATTGGCGGCGTCGATGTTCGATTTGGCCGTATCCACATCGCTCCGCACCGATCCTACTTCGCTCTTAACCGAGCCGACATCCGTGCTGATGCCGTTCAATTTCGCCGTCGTGTTTTCTTTCACCCGGCCCAGCTCGTCGCTGAGCTGCTTCGCCATCGCTCTCTGCTTCTGCGCTAGCATGTCGGCATGGCGCGTAGCCGCGTCCTGGGCCTTCGCGAGGCTCGCGTCGGACTCCTGTCTTATCGTCGCTAGATCTTGACGCAGCGACCCCAGCATGCCCTGCAGCTCTGTGTCCGAACCCAGCAGCCTCGCGCGAAGCTGGTCGCTGTCCTTCTGAAAGGCGGCCACCTGCCGGCGCAACGATTCGGTCTGCGACCACTGGTACACATTCCCGCAAATTGCCAGCAAAGCTGCGGCGCCTATCACAGCAAGCCAGACAGATCCGGAGCGAGACGGCGGTGAAGGAGGAAAGTTGTTGTGAGACGGAACCTGGTCGTTCATTTGGATTGAACCTCGTTTGTTTGTAATGCAGAGGAATATCCAAACGCGAGTTCTGTGTTTTCAACAGTAAATAGGTACCAGACGTCAGGGAAGGGCAATTGTTACCTGTCAAAAACTCCACTAATGCCGGCTGCGGCCTGAAGCGGAGAGCAACGCAAGGCCCTCAGGCTGAAGCAGGCTGAAGCTCCGGGACCGGACGTACAGGTGTTCTAATCTTAGACTGGGCGGGAGTCTTCTTGACTGAAATAGGAGGGGTACTTCAGGGGAATCGGATGTCAGACGTCTATCCTAGATCCAAGCGCGGCGAGACTAAGAAGCGAAATGCTCACGAACATTCAATATCGCATCCTAAAGAGGTTCTCTCCCGGAGCGCCGGATGTCTGTGGCGGGCGCACTTACGAAGAAAAGTCAAAGCTCGCGGTTCTATTGGGAGATGGATTCTTCGCCAAGATTGAAGGGAAAGTCGTCGTCGACTTCGGCTGTGGCGAGGGCACTGAAGCCATCGAGATGGCTGAAAGAGGGGCGAAACGGGTGATCGGTGTTGACATCCGCGAGGACGTGCTCCAAACCGCGCGACAGAAAGCCGCCAACGCGGGTGTTCAAAACATTTGTGTCTTCGCATCATCGACGAACGAGCTTGCCGACATCGTCATTTCCGTGGACGCGTTTGAGCATTTCGGCGACCCCGCCGGAATCTTGCGTATTATGAACTCGCTTCTGAAGTCGGCTGGCGAGGTTCTCGTCAGCTTCGGGCCGACTTGGTATCACCCGTTGGGCGGTCATCTGTTTTCCGTTTTCCCATGGGCTCATCTGATATTCAGTGAGAAAGCCCTTATCCGTTGGCGGTCCGGTTTCAAGACCGATGGCGCTACGCGATTTCGTGAGGTGGCCGGGGGCCTGAACCAAATCACTATCGCGAAGTTCGAGGAGTTGGTCGCCGGCAGCCCCCTCAGACTCGCAAGCCTCGAGCTTGTACCTATCGAGAAGCTTCGACTTCTCCACAATCGCCTCACGCGCGAATTCACGACATCTGTTGTTCGCTGCCGTCTGGTCAAACGAACATGACGACCACCAAAAAGACACGTCATCCCTGGGAGGATGCAGCCGGTATACCGCGCTGACTCGGGTTCCAAACTCTGGCATCTTACCTTAGTTTATAGAGCGAACCGCCTGTTCCAGCGACCGGGGCTCTGGCGCTCAGCGATTGAAAACGAGCGGATTCAGTAGACTTGCTGCCAGATCCCCAGGCTCCATTCCGGGCATCCAACGTTCCAGATCGCGCTGGCGGTTCAAGTTGTTTGGCTCTGTGACCCGGGCGCCGTCGGCGTACCAGATCACCGTTATCACTTCGCGCGTTCGAGCGGTCGTGTTGCCGGGCGCCCCGTGCAGCGTCCAGCCGTAGTGGAAAGTGGCATCCCCCGCGTTCATCGCGACGCCGGGCGCAATCTTGTAACCGCGTTTCTGGATGAACTCCTCAAACCTCTGCTCTGAGTCGTCGCTGATGGGCATGTCGCCCAGGTAGCCCTCTCGGTGCGATCCCGAGGCAAAGTGCATGGTCCCCATTTCCGGAGAGACATCCACCAGCGGCATCCACATTGTGATGGTGTCGTCGGTATCCAGCGGCCAGTAGTGTTGGTCCTGATGCCACGGCGTGATCCCCCCGCCGGCCTCTTTCAGCAAAGCCTGATCGTGGTAGACGCGCACGCCGCCGACGCCAAGCAGATCGGCAGCGATTCTGCCAAATCGGGCTGCCAGGACAAACCGGCGCACTCCTTCGTCCTTCGGCCACAGATTCATGCCCTTCAGGAATGCCTTGCCATAGGTGTCGCGCTGCTCAAGGGGAGTCCGTTCCGCACCGAACTGTTCTCGGGCCGCCAGAATGACATTTCGATAGGCCGCCACTTCTTCGGTCGAAGCCACGCCGCGCAGCAGGATGTGGCCGTTGTGGTGGAATTCGGCTACCTGTTCGGCCGAGACTTCATGCGCGGCGGCAAGATCCGGCAGTGTCGTAACACTCATTTGCGCAGCTCCTCTCCATCGAAGACCGCCGCTCCGTTTGCAGCCTCGACTACGTAGACCTCCGGAAACACTTGCGTCGCCTGTTGATGTGAACCCACAACGCCGGTGCGAAACACGTCCGTACGTTCGGCCTCTACGAAGGCAACCATACACCCTCCGAATCCGGCTCCCGCTTGCCGCGCACCAATTACGCCCGGTGCGGCCAGCATCGCCTCCATCATGGCCGACATCGCCGGTGAGCAGATCTCGTACAGATCCCTCGCGCCCGCAAACGACTCCGCACAGAGGCGGCCCACTGCCGGCCGATCGCCTGTTGTCAGCGCGATCGCCAGTGCCTCGGCGCGAGCGTTTTCCGCGACAATGAATTCGCATCGTCTGCCGGTGGGCCCCGGAAGCTCGTGCCTCCTCGCCGCCAGCATCTGGGGCGTTACCTCACGCAAAGCACTCGCTCCTAACAAAGCGGCGCCCTGCTCGCACTCGGTTCTTCGCTGCATGTACTCACCCCGCGACAGCCGGCGCTGGCTCATCGTGTTGCAGATGACTACGCTTATTCCATCTTCGATCCGGACTCTGGTGGTCGAAAGGTCGCGGCAGTCCAGCAGCAAGGCATACCCCGCCCGCCCCAGGCACGATGAATACTGATCCAGAATTCCACACTTCACTCCCACGAACTCGTTCTCGGCCTTCTGGCACAGCAACGCTTTCCGTTCCGGTGTCACTCTCCAGTCCCCGAGTCCTTCGAACACCGTGGCGAGGGCGCACTCCAACGCCGCCGACGAACTCAACCCCGCCTCCACCGGGACGGTGCTGTGGATCACAGCTTCGCAGCCGGTCAGCGCCAGCCCCGCGTCCCGCAGGGTCGCCGCCACGCCCCGCACATAGTTGCACCACCTGGATTCGGCGATCGAACGAATGTCATTCAATTTGAACTCGTCCGTCGCGTCGAAGTTCATCGAATGCACTCGTACGATGCCATCTTTCCGGCGCCGCGCCGCGATCCACGTGTCGCGGCTGATCGGCAGCGTCAGCACGAAGCCCTGGTTGTAGTCCGTGTGGCTGCCCATCAGATCCACGCGCCCCGGCGCGCGGGCCCACAATTCTGGCTCACAGCCAAATCTCTCCCGGAAACAAACGGCGACGCCCTCGGCTCGGGCCTTCGTATCAATCGCCCAATCAGTGTGCAGCTTCATCGAAAGCATTGAGCATCGCCTCCACGTTACGGGCCGGAATATCGGATTGCATTCGGTGCGAAGCCCCCAGCACCAGGCCCGTGCCCTCCGGCGCCAAAACACGCGCACAGGCAATCGTCGCCGCGCGCACTTCCTCCACTCTGCCGCTGGGCAGCACTCCCTGTGTCGAGATCCCGCCGTAAAAGCTCAGCTTTGCTCCATACTCTTTCTGCAGCCACGCATGATCCAGAACCTCCGGCTGCACGGGGTTCAGCGTCGTCAAACCAATCTCAACCAAGTCCGGCAGAATCGCTCGGATATCACCGTCGGAGTGCAGAATCACGGGAAGTCCAGCGG
>JBAUOG010000669.1:0-8849 GCA_049579625.1 Bryobacteraceae bacterium | reverse complement strand
CGTCCTCGACGTCGAAATGGGGCCAACGGCACATTTCCCCTGAGAGTCCTCAGGACGATCTGGGACTGCTTATTGCATACCAAGTCTAGGCATTACAGAGGCTTGCAAGGATTGCGCCCGTTATGTCCCGTTATCGTCGGTGATCTGGTACCTAGACTCCTTGAACGGAAACGGCGAAACATGGAGGCTCGAAGTGGGAGTCCTCGTTCTAGGCAGTCTCGAATTCCAGCCAGCCTCGCATTCTTCCAGCGGATGACGCATTGACGGCCCGCGAGGACGCCTGCCTTAAGTTCGCGCTCATGTGGTGCCACCCCTGCCCCACATTCCGCCGCCTTCCACGAGATTCCTGCATCCGCTTGCTGAGACTGAGCAGAGAAGGTGTGAAGAATTAGGATCATGGCTGGCGCGAGCGGGATGTCGGAAATGGACATTTGGCAAGTGTCTAGCAGTAGTTCAGTTGTGAAGTTTGCGACTGGTATTGCTCGGTGTAAGGAATGCCCAGGGCACGGATTGTTTGATTCGTCGAACGACGACGCTCGGGGTCCGCTCCCTCGCTCCGAGGCGGAGAGCTACGCGTGCGGTTCGGGAGCTTCGCGGTTTTCCACCTCTGTGTCGTCCCAAATCGGGACCGCGCGATGAGTAATGCGCCGCCTGCGTTACGATGAGGGGAAGCCGTTGGGAGTCCCCGACGCAACGCATTCAGCAGCTTTCGGTTGAATCGCGGCCTGAGACTCGATCATGATTCGCCCCTATCGCGGTGTGGTGCCGCGCATCGCCGATTCTGCCTTTATCGATCCGAGTGCCGTCGTCATCGGCGACGTCGAGATCGGCGCGCGCTCGTCCGTGTGGCCCAATGTGTCTATTCGGGGCGACGTGAACTACATCCGCGTGGGCGCCGAGACCAGCATTCAGGACAACACCGTATTGCACGTAGACCACCGGGTCTATCCGTGCCTGGTCGGGAACCGGGTCACGGTGGGTCACAGCGTCGTGCTGCATGGCTGCGTGGTGGAAGATGAGGCGCTAATCGGAATCGGGGCGATTGTGTTGAATGGAGCGACGATCGGCCACGGAGCCATTGTTGCCGCGGGGGCACTGGTACCGGAAGGCATGGACGTGCCGGCCGAAACGCTGGTCATGGGCACGCCGGCCAAAGTACGGAGAGCGGTCACTGAGGAAGAAAAAGTCAAGTTCCGCGAAAACGCCGATGGCTACGTAGCACTGGCGGCCACTTACAAGGAAGAAGAGCAAGCTTGATTCGCGCCGTAAAGGGCACGAGGGATATTCTGCCTCCTTCGAGCGCTGTTTGGAACAAGGTGGAAGAGGCGGCGCGCCGCGTATTCGAGCTGTACAACTATCAGGAGATCCGCACGCCGATCTTCGAAGAGACCAGCCTGTTTGCGCGAGGGGTGGGCGAAGAAACGGACATCGTCGGCAAGGAGATGTACACGTTTGAGGACCGTGACGGCAGTTCGCTGACCTTGCGGCCGGAGAACACGGCATCTGTTTTGCGCGCCTACATCGAACACCGGCTCGATCAAACCCCCGGGCTGCAAAAGCTCTATTACATGGGCCCTATGTTCCGGCGGGAACGGCCTCAGAAAGGTCGCTTCCGCCAGTTCTATCAGATCGGCGCAGAGGCTATCGGTTCCGACTCGCCCGCCATCGACGCGGAAGTGATCGAGATGGTGATGCATCTGCTCGAAGAGACCGGAATCCATGGCTCCGAGTTGCTGATCAATTCTGTCGGATCGAAGGCGTCGCGGGTGCGCTTCAATGCGGCGCTGCGAGAGAAACTGGAAGGCGTTGTCGCGAACATGTGCACGGATTGCCAGCGCAGGGCACAGACAAATCCGTTGCGCGTGCTCGATTGCAAAGTGCCGGCCGACCAGCCGATCATCGAGACCTTGCCGTCTATCCTCGATTACCTGGACGCCGCCGACCGCGACCATTTCCGGCGGGTGCGCGAGTTTTTGGATGACCGCGACATCAAGTATCAGGTGAGGCCCCGGCTGGTTCGCGGTCTGGATTATTACGCCCGCACCACGTTTGAGATTACACACGGATCACTGGGCGCCCAGAACTCGATCCTCGGCGGCGGGCGGTATGACGGGCTCGCGGAGAGTTTGGGATCGAAGGTTCCTGCGCCTGGCATTGGTTTTTCTATCGGCGAAGACCGGTTGGTCATGACGGTTGAAGAGGGCCAGGCGGTCTCAATACCCGCCTTGGACATGTATGTGGCTCCAATGGGCGACGTGGCGTTGCGGCAAAGCGCCGTACTGGCCGGCGAGCTGCGCCGCGCCGGCGTTTCCGTTGAGGTTGGTACGGACCACAAGCTGAAGCGGATGTTGGAGCTGGCCAACAAACTGAACGCGCGCTATGCCCTGCTGATCGGCGACAACGAGATTGTGAACCAGGCCTACACACTGAAGGATATGGCCAGCGGCGAGCAATCGACCGTCACGCGCCAGCAGTTGGTGGAGCGCTTTAGAAGAGAGTAAAGAACAATAACAAAATGGCTGAAGTGGAACTTGATTTTCTAGGTGAGTTGCGCCGGACGCACAGTTGCGGACAGTTGCGAGCTATCGATACGGGCAAGAAAGCTTTGCTGATGGGCTGGGTGCATCGCCGCCGCGACCTGGGTGGCATCCTGTTTGTCCACCTGCGCGACCGTGACGGCATCACGCAACTGGTGTTCGATATTAGCCAGAATCCGGCAGCGCACAAACGGGCCGAAGAACTGAGTTCGGAGTATGTCATCGCTGTGGAAGGCATCGTGGAGTTGCGAAGCCCCGAGACCATCAATCCGAACATCGCTACGGGGGAAGTGGAAGTCGCCGTCGAGAAAATCTGGATTCTGAACGAATCCCGTACGCCACCATTTCCGATGGAAGAGCACGTCGATGTGAAGGAAGACGTGCGGCTGAAGTACCGTTACGTCGACCTTCGACGCCCGCACATGCAACGCAACATGATACTGCGGTCGAAGGTTGCATTTGCGGTGCGCCAGGCGCTATACGAGCAGGGCTTCCTTGAAATTGAAACGCCGTTCATGACGCGGTCCACGCCGGAAGGCGCTCGCGACTACCTGGTGCCAAGCCGGGTACAGCCAGGAAGCTTCTACGCGCTGCCGCAGTCTCCGCAGATCTTCAAGCAGCTGCTGATGGTAAGCGGCTATGACCGTTACTTCCAGATTGTGCGCTGTTTCCGCGACGAAGACTTGCGGGCCGATCGCCAGCCGGAGTTTACGCAAATCGATCTGGAGATGTCGTTTCCGCAGCAGGAACAGATTTTCGAAGTGATTGAACCGCTGGTGTCGAAGGTGATGGAGTCGGCGAACAAGCCAGTTCCGGCTTCCATTCCGCGTATCACGTTCGAGCAGGCAATGCTCTCCTATGGCAGTGACAAGCCCGATCTGCGCCTTCCGCCGTTCTATTGCGTGGAGGATCTCTTTCCGGAATCGGGGCTCACGGGCGAGGGATTGCCGCTGGTGGCGATCCACATTCCGAAGACAGGCACACTGAGCCGCAAAGAGCGCGATGAGTTCAAGGCCGCCGGCCTGGAGAAGGGCTTGCGGGTTTACGACGACGTAAAGCGACTGGATCGCGACTATCCGGAGCATATGGCCAAGGTTCGGGAGCGTGTGCAGCCCGCTGAGGACGATCTGTTGATCCTGGCCGGTTGGGGCGGCGAGCGAAAGGGCGCGTTACCTGAACGCACCGTGCTTCTGGCGGCCGGCGCATTGCGCCTCCATTTAGCCCAGAAATACAACGATCGGCACAAGCTGTTGGACCCGGACGTGTTCAAGTTTCTCTGGGTTGTCAACTTCCCCATGTTTGAGTGGGACGAAGAAGGCGACCGCTGGAACGCGGCTCATCACCCGTTTACATCCGTGCTGGATGAAGACCTGGAAAAGCTATCTACCGATCCGGCGCATTGCCGGGCCAAGTCCTATGACCTGGTGCTGAACGGTATTGAACTGGGCTCGGGCTCGATTCGTATTCACCGGCGTGATATCCAAACCAAGGTGTTCGCGGCACTTGGCTTCTCGGAAGATGAAGCGAAGCGGCGGTTCGGCTTCTTATTAGAAGCGCTGGAATTTGGTGCTCCGCCGCACGGTGGCATTGCATTGGGCCTGGACCGTCTGGTCATGCTGCTGGCGGGCGAGTCGTCTATTCGCGAAGTGATTCCATTTCCCAAGACAGCCAAGGGTTCCGATCTGATGAGCGAAGCCCCCTCGACGGTTCCGGAGCGGCAGCTGAGAGAACTGGGAATCAAACTGCTGGGGCCGCAATAGCGGCGAGTCAGTTATGCTGCGTTCCCGATGTCTTGGCACCGCCGCCTTGGCGGCGCTCAGTTTACAGACCGTTTCGGCGACCAGCATCGTTATTCTGCGCAGCAGCAGTGAGGTGGTGATTGGTGCGGACAGCACGCGCACGCTTCGCAACCCACAGGGCAGCTTTGTCCGGCCCGTATGCAAGATCATACCCGCGGGGGAACTTCTGTTTGTTGCCGCCGGACTCACGTTTGCGAACGGGGAGGACGTGGCTGATCTCGCCCAAAAGGCAAGCGCACGTTATCGCGGTACGCCCGCGGCCAGCGACCCGAATGCGGTGATGGATGACTTTCGGCAGCGTGTCCAGCCATTCCTGATCAGCGCATTCGCCGCGCAAGGCAGGCTCGACCTCACACGCAGCGAACGCGAGCAGGGCCGCGTATCGCTGGAAGTGGCGTACATCGGCATAAACGGTGGACGAACTGCGGTCGTGGTGGAGAAGTACCGAGCCGTGGGAACAACCAAGCTCGACATTCGGGTGCTGGCGGAGCGCCATGTCTACAACTCAGAGACGTTGGGGCGTTACACGTACATCTTCCTGGGTTCACACCGGGCGATCGACAAGTATGCCGACAGCGGCGCCGAACAGGTTTACACCACGGATGGGGCTTCGCGTGCAATTTTCCGACTGATCAGCCAGGAGGAATCTGCCTCGTCCGGAGCCACCGGCGGCGCCATCGATATTGCATCACTCAGCCAGCGCGGCCTGCGATGGTTGCGCAGCAAGCCGGGTTGCGCAGTTTCACCCGAGGTGACAATCACCCGATAGGTTTTGAGGTCGCCAACTGCTACCGGCCGCCCAGCGGTCGCTATTTGTACACGCGGGCGTAGAAGTAATAGTCGGCCGAGTACGGCACTTTGACTTCTTTGCCGAGGTGGTCGGCGTCGCAGCCGAATGACGGAGCGCGGCCACCCTTGGTGTTGATCCGCTGAATACTGGTCACTTTTCCTAGCACTCCGGTTGCGGTGTGATCGACGGTGGTCAGAAGAAGCCAGGAAATGGCCTGCGGATCAGGCGAGTGGGCGCTGATGACGATTTTTCCAGTAATCTTGCTCTCGTCATTCCACTGCCAGGTCGGACCTATGAAGTGATGGCCGACTTCTTTCCCATCATCGTCGGTCAGTACGGCATCCGGCGCAAGCAGGGTGTAGCCAAACGGGGCGCCATTCACGTTCGCTCTGCAGACATAGATTTGGTCGCCCTTGCCGTGTGCCATCGCAACGAGCTTCTCGTTGTCGGGAGGCAGCAATTCGTTGGGTACATCGGGCGTCTTCAGATCGGTGGCAAAGACCGATGACACTCCGAACAGAAAAAGCGTCAGACAAAGAGTTCTTGGTTTCACGATGGCCCACATATCTGCAAACAGATCCTATTCTCTGGAAGTTGATTGTAGTTCATTCCAAGCCCGCGCTCCGGCGATTTGCGCAATCGCCGTTTCGTATGCCTCGAGGTTGTCTTTGAAAAAATGATCGGCGGCCTCGACCCAAACCAGGTGCTTGGGTTCTGGAAGTTCATCGAAGAAAGCCTGGAAATTCTCACGCGGACCGTACACATCGTTTGTACTTTGAACAAAGTACTTCGGGATTGATACTGCCTTCACGTAGTCGTGGTCGGGATGTTTACTGGGGAAGCCGACCGCGATGGCGCGCGTAAGACTTGCGTCGTTTTTTGCCAACCGGAGCGCAACCCGCGAGCCAAAGGAGAATCCCGCAGCCAGTACCGGAAGGCCAGGGTAGCGAGCCCGAAGCTCAGCGAGTCCGGTGAGGGCATCGTCGACCTCGCCCACGCCATGGCCATATTCCCCTTCGCTTAGATTCACCCCGCGAAAGTTAAAGCGCAACACGACGCACCCGGATTTGCGCAAGCCGCGCGCGAGGCGATAGACCACCTTGTTGTGCATCGTGCCGCCGTGCAACGGGTGCGGATGACAGACCAGCGCCGCCTCGAGCGGCTCCTGATGCTCGGGTTCCTCAAGCATCGCTTCCAGTTTGCCGGCCGGCCCGGCCAGGAAAAAAGTTTCAATTCTGCGAGGCATTGGGTTATGGGATGCGGGAGAACGAGTCGCCGGCGGAGTGGCTAAACACGTCTGCCGGCGCGCGGGAAACTATGTGCGATAGTTTCCGAACTGCATGTCGATGCCGAAATCCTTGCCACGGAGCAGGGCGATTACCTGTTGAAGGGTGTCGCGGTCTTTGCCGGCCACGCGAACCACGTCGCCTTGGATGCTGGCCTGCACCTTCAGTTTGCTGTCCTTGATCAGCTTCACAATATCCTTGGCCTTTTCGAGGGGAATGCCTTGCTGAAGGGTCATCTCCTGGCGCACTCTTCCGCCGGAAGATTGGGCGACCTCGCCATAGGTGAGGCCTTTGATGGGGATGCCTCGTTTCACCAGTTTTTGACCGAGAATCTCATTGATGGATTTTAGTTTGTACTCATCGGAACTGGAGAGCAGGACTTTGCGGTCCTTCTCATTCAGCTCGACGGTCGACTTGGAATCCTTGAGATCGTAGCGGGTTATGATTTCCTTCATCGCCTGCTGAATCGCATTCGTCACTTCAGCCAAGTCGATTTTCGACATTACGTCAAACGTATTGTCAGCCATGATTCACCTTTAAAGTCGGCGGCGGCGGAAAGCCCGGAGTTTTTCCTTGGCTGCGGGATATCTCCCGCGCCGCTCTCACCGTTGACCACTATACCGCTTGAGCCGGATAGCGCTTAGCGCGAGCGAATCACCTGCGCTAGGAAGTGCCTTTGGCTCCGCTTACACCAGCAGCAGTGGCCGCCTGAGGCTCGGCTACCGGCGTCGCAGGCTTGGAAACACGCTCCTGGGCTAGAGCCAACAGCACGCGGTCCGTGATCTCGTTAATCAACACTGGCATCGCCGTTTCAAGCGCCAGCGTGACCGCCGACCGAACGATGGGGCGATTGAAAACCGGCGATGGACTCGTATCTTCTTCCCCTCGCTCAGCGCGAGCTTCACTGAGAAGGGGTCCGATCGCCGACAGGAGCGCCGAGGCTTCAAAAGGCTTTCGGATGATGGCATCAGCGCCCGCGTTGCGCGCATCCTGCTCGTCGAAACGGTCGGCGGGCCCAGCGGCAAATACGATGCGGACGCGTCTATGCATCGGCTGCGCTTTGAGGTAGCGCGCCAGTTCAAAAGCGTTCTTGGTGGGCAGGTACACGTCGCAAATGAACAGGTCGGGATCAAAGTCGACCAAGCGGTGAAGCGCCGTGGCGCCATCGGTCACGCTGACAACCTGACTTTCGCGCGTGTTGAGAATTTGCTCGGCCAGCCGCAACGCCTGAGGACTGTCGTCTGCGAGCAGGATACGGTTCATGATTGCGGTGGAGTAGAAGGCTGCGGGGGCGCAGGCTGAGTAGCAGCCGGCGGAGGTGTCTGTCCGGCCGGACTTTGTGCGGCGGCGGGCTGTCCGGTTTGATCGGTAGGCGCGGCGGCCGGCGTCGCGGCTGGAGCCCTGGTCTGATTCTTGTTCTTCTTGGCCTTCTTGTATTTCTTCTGCGCTTCAGCCTGGGCGGCCGCAATGTCCTTGGCGTGGTTCGAAGGCATGGCTCCTTGCTGAGCCACAGGCTTCTCGTCCGGCGCCGGCGTAATCGTCTTGCGAGCATCCGTGCCTTGATCCAACGCTGTGGAGTCTTTTATCTGTTCAACCTTCACTTCGTTTGTGCCTGCTGGAGCACCGGCAGCTCCTGGCGGAGGCGTCGCGTCGGCTGTGGTCTGAACCGGGATACTGACTGGCAGGGTGGGCTTTAACATGACCATCGCCGGCTGGCCTGTTTTCGCCGCGTGACTCATGTCGGGAGCCTTAAAGAAGACTTGTGTCTCTCGCTTTATGAGCGAAGGCTTCACATAGTTCTCCTGGTCATACTTCTCCTGTTTGAGAGCCTCCTGGTTGGGCTCAGGAATAGGCATCTCAAGTTCGCCAAGCTTTTTCTTCGCGTTTCCGGCCTCGCTGCCCAGTGGATAATCGCGTACGATCTTGGCGAAGTCATCACCGGCACGCTGCCGGAAGCGCGGCCCCATGTCCATGTAAGCCAAGCCTGCTTCGTATAACGCAACATCGGCCTGGCTGAAGAGCGGATACTGCGCGGCGACATCGTCCAGACGGTTGGCGGCGGCTGGATTGCTGCCCTTATGGAAGTAGTAGTGGCCCACAGCAAACTCGTGTTGAGCAAGTGCTTCCTGGATATTGCGCAGGGTCTGCATGGCGATGGGCGCGTATTTACTGTTGGGGAACTGCTGGATTACTTGCAGGCACTCGTAGTTGGCGCGCACTGCCTGGGTGTCATCACGATCGGCCTTGTCCATCTGGTTGTAATGGATCATGCAGATGCGGTTTTGTGCTTCGGCCGCTTCCTGCATAGCCGGATAGAACAGAATGAAGTCTTTGTATTCCGCCTCGGCCTGCGCCAAACCGTTTGCTCCGCCTTCGCGGTACCAACTGTCTGCAATCGCCAGCTTCGCTTTCGCCAGGTATTCACTCGAATCGTACG
>JBAUOG010000668.1:0-2272 GCA_049579625.1 Bryobacteraceae bacterium | reverse complement strand
TGAACATGCCGCAACCTCTTTCATCATTGAGGGTGTGCACTCCGGCGCTCATGCTGAGATCTGTGCTGGAGACCGGAAACTCGCGCCTTCATTCGTCTTCATCCGGTTTGGTGGCCCGTTGGGCCATGGCTACGCCCTCGCGGTCGCGGCTCCGTTTGGTCCGCTTGCTTGCTCCGAGGCGGAGAGCGACTCTCTCGGTTCAGGGTCATAACCCGAAGCACAAGATATTCGGCCCGGCTGCTACTGCCACGTATTGCATCCCGCCAACCATGAACGTCATGGGTGACGCTTTCATGCGGACGTTGGTCGGCAAATGCCACAGGGTATTTCCAGTTCGCTCGTCAACGGCCGCGAAGCCGCCGTTGGGTTGTCCGTAAAAGATAACGCCGCCCGCCGTTGCAAGCACGCCCGTCCAGGTTTTCGCCTTGGCTGGACCCGGCTGGGGAACTTCCCAGACGATCTCGCCCGTTTCGATATTCAACGCTCGGAGAAAACGTTGGCCGGTCTGATCGGGGTAACCCAGTGGGCTTCCCACGCACTCTTCGAGCGCCAGGAGATAGTAGAGTTTCGTCACCGGGCTGTAGGCCGTGGAACTCCAATTCGCGGCGTCATCCGGGCATCCCCCGGTATCGGTGACCCGCGGCCGGCCGTTCGCATCGATGCCGGACGCCCAATCCACCCTGCGCAGGAATGGCTTCGCCAGCAGCAACTCGCCACTGGTGCGATCCAGCACATAGAAGAACCCGTTGCGGTCCGCATGCAGCAGCAGTTTGCGCGGTTTGCCATGGTACACCGTGTCAACCAATACAGGCGGCTCGGTTGCATCGCGGTCGCGAAGATCATGAGGCGTGAATTGAAAGTGCCATTTCAGCTCTCCGTTGTTGGGGTTCAGCGCGAGGATGCTGTCGGTGTAAAGGTTGTCGCCGCCACGATCCTGGTCCTCGTCATCCGGAAATGGATTGCCGGTAGGCCAGAACAGCGTATCGGCTTCCGCATCATAGGAGCCTGTCAGCCAGGTCGAACCGCCTCCCATCAACGGCTCACTGCCCTTCCAGGTTTCCGAGCCCGGCTCACCTTTGCGCGGAACCGTCCAGTGCCGCCAGATGAGTTCGCCGTTCTCAGGCTGGAAGGCGGCGACGAATCCGCGGATCCCTTCGTCAGCGCCGGAAACGCCGACGATCACCTGGCCTTTGACGATCAGCGGCGCCAAAGTGCCCCCATAGTGCTGCGGTTCATCCGCCATGGCTTTGTCCCAAACCAGTGAGCCGGTTGCGCGGTCGAGCGCCAGCAAGTGCGCATTATCGGTGACGAAGAAGACTTTGTCTTCGAGGATCGCGACTCCGCGATTCGTTCCGAGCGACGCATCACCCACAAGGTGCGGCGTTTGAGGGCGCGAGTATTTCCAAATTTGGTTGCCCGTCAGGGCCTCTAGCGCAAAGACCTGATTGGGTCCGGTAACGTACAAGACACCGTCGGCAGCCAGCGGCGTCACCTCCAGACCAAAGTAGTTGGTGGGGAAAATCCATTTCAACCTCAGGTTGGCGACATTGGCGGTATTGATCTGTTTCAGCTCGCTGTAGCGATTGGCGTTGAGGTTCCCGTTGTAGGTGATCCAGTCGCCCGGCCCCGGCTTGTGCCATGTGATGCGCTTGCCTGCGGTGGCTGTTTGCGCAGGAGGTCCAATATTGAGACCGCGAATGTAGTTGGCAACCGCGTCCAGTTCGTCAGCCGGAAGATCAAACGCCGGCATGCCGGAAGTGGGGAACCCGCGCTGGATCAGGGTTCGTAGTTGCTCTGTTGAATTGCCGGACAAATGTGGATTGCCGGCGAGTCCCGGTCCCTTGCCGCTGCCGCGCGCATCGGCGCCGTGACAACCGGCGCAGTGGTCGTTGAAGACACTCTTGCCGTCCGCGCCCCACAGTACCGGCAAGAAGAGAAACGCAATTAGAAGCTTTTTCATTTGTTGTGGTCGGCCTATCTGAGCATATTCTGCAAGCCTGCCGGGAGAGCGCGCCAGCTTCGCTCCGCGGGTGAGAAGCTACGCGCGCGGTTGCTCAGAGAATACCCGGAAAGGTTTGTCGCGTTTCGAATCACAGCCTAAAGGCTGTGCCACGGCTGAGATATGTGCCCGAGAAGGCGCACTTCTCGTGTGGCCCATGCCGAACGATTCACAATCGAGGCTTGAAACGGGGCCTACAGGTTCTTGATGTCCTCCACTAAGTTCTTAATGTCCTCCGCTTTTCGGCTGAGGTAGTACTCTTTGTAGCGACCC
>JBAUOG010000667.1:0-5934 GCA_049579625.1 Bryobacteraceae bacterium | reverse complement strand
CAAATGTCACGTGAACGATGGTTTTAGAATCGACCGGGATGCCATCCCGAGTGCTCGGCTTGAATCGGATCTGAGTCGCCACCTGCCTGGCCGCCTCATCGAGGCCATAGCCTAGACCACGCACGACCCGTAAGACCTCGATCCCTCCGTCAGCCCGAAACAGAACTTCAAGATCCACGATGCCCTCTACCTTCCGTTGCCGCGCTTCCTCCGAGTAAGTCGGTTTCGGGTGAGAAAGGATCTGTAATGGAGTGCTTGCGATCTCCTGTGGTGCCGGACGCCGCTTCGGTGCTGCCACTGACCCGCCGCCATCGCTGAAGCCTCCGGTCTGTACCGAACCGGAACTGCCGACGGCCGTCCCCGCAGTACCTGCCCCGTCACTAAAAGAACCGGTCTTAAGACTTCCCGCCCCCCCGCCTACACTTCCCCGCTTCGAGTTCGAGTTTGAAGACGCGTCAAACACGCCCGCCGTCGCCATTAGCGAAGGCGCGCTCGGCCGGGCGGCGGGTGCGATCCCATTTGGATCGCCAAAACTCCCGACCTTTACCGTCTTAACGGGCGCGGGCTTTACTGCCTCCGGCTTCTCCGGCGGGCGAAGTGCGGGAGCCGACGACTGCGGTATGTCGGATGCGCGGTCAGGAATTACTGCTGCAATCACTGGCGGAGCGGGCGGGGTAAACGTATCGCGCTTTGGAGCGGTCGGGACATTCTGCGGTCTCGGGTGAAAGATGATCGACGGCGCACGCTTTACGCCTACCACCGGCGGCGGGGTCGGCAAAGGCTTGACGCGATTTGGCGCGTAATAGAGAATTACGTGCTTTTGGGTGGTTGTGGCCGCCGCATCATCCGGCTCGTACCCAGTCTTAACAAACGGCGCAGCAATAATGATCGCTAAGCCGATAAGATGAAGTCCTACGCTAACCACATAACTCGATGGATGTAATCGAAGCATACCCTTGCGCTTTCGTGATACATCAGCGGCGCCGAATAGCACTGCATGGGGAAACGGGGTCGTCATACTATCAAATTTGATTTCAGGTCGGGAGCCAGTAAACTCACCAGTGTCCGGCCCCATTCGCGTTTACACCCTGTTCGACGTCGGTTTCGCCCAAACTTTGACACTGTGAATACAACGATGGCGGTCTCTTAACGCGTCATAACTAATATCCTTCAAACTACGGACTAAGTCGCGTGGTGGAAATGCCGGGAACACCCGTGAAAGAATAGGCGCGTGCGAATCAGCCAACGACTGCCACTGATCCTGGGACTTCCCCTTTGGAGCCTGCTCGGCGCCACGCATCATGACCAGGTGAACCTCGATCTGCGGCATCAGGTCATCGACAACTTCGGCGCCTCGGATTGTTGGAGCATCCAGAAGATTGGAGCCTGGCCTGACGCCCAGAGGGAGCATCTCGCCAAGCTGCTCTTCTCAACCAAGGAGGGTATCGGACTCTCGTGCTGGCGCTTCAACGTTGGCGCTGGACCCGATTCAACCATCGTCGACCCGTGGCGGACCGCCGAGACCTTTGAGCTCAGCGAAGGAAAGTACGACTGGACGCGGCAAGCCAGCCAGCAATGGTTTCTGGAGGCGGCTAAGCGCAACGGCGTCCCCAAACTATTGGCGTTTGCCAACAGCCCGCCGGCACGGATGACCCGCAACGGCCTTACTCACACCAAGAAAGGCGACGGATCGACCAATCTCAAGCCTGGATATGAGATCCAGTTCGCCCGCTATCTCGCCGATATTCTGGAGTACTTTCGTACCGTCAAACAGATTCCATTCCAGTTTGTGAGTCCCGTCAACGAGCCATCCTGGGAGTGGGATAAACCTGATCAGGAGGGGAACCGGTATAGCAACACTGATATCCGGGGGGTATTAGTGGCCCTGGATGCGGCTTTACAGGACCGCAAGCTGGACACTCAGATCATTGCCCCTGAGAGCGCTTCGATTCAAGCTCTGTCGAAACCGGTCAGCGGCCTGGCCAAGGAATACAATGCCGACTACGGCAACTACCTCGAGTATTTACTGGGAGATCCGTCGCTTAGTAGCATTCTGCATCGACGGGTAGCTTTTCATTCTTACTTATCGGACCGGCTCAACACCGAGTTAGTGCAAAACCGTCAAGCCGCCCGAACGGCTTTTGCGAAGTATCCTGGCGCTTCGCTCTGGCAATCGGAATACTGCATCTTAACCGGATCGGACGGTAAAGGGGGAGGCGGCCGCGACCTCTCCATGAAGACCGCGCTCGACGTAGCACGGGTTATGCACTATGATCTAACCCTGCTCGACGTGTCCGCGTGGCAGTGGTGGCTGGCGCTCTCGCGGTGGGACTACAAGGACGGATTGGTCTACACCGATTACGAAAAGCCCGGCGATAAGCCGTCGGTAATTCCATCGAAACTGCTATGGAGCTTCGGCAACTTCAGCCGGTTTGTCAGGCCCGGTATGCGCCGGGTTGAGCTTACGGGCGACGGCCACGACAAGAACGGCCTGTTGGGGTCCGCCTGGATTGACCAGAGAGACGGCGCCGTAGTGCTGGTGTATATCAATGAAGGAACTCTCGCGGAGGATATTGAAGTTACGTTCGCAGGTTCCGTCAATCCGCTAGCGCTTCCCATGACGGGCATGGTTCCTTTTGTGACTTCCGACCGCCCCGGCGACGATCTCAAAGCATACGCGTTTACGCCGTTAGACGCCTCCGGCAAGCTTACTTACTCGATCCCCGCCCGGTCGACCGTAACACTGGTCGCCCGGCGGTCGCAGGAACCTACCGCGAAGCACTGACTGGTGAGTGTGAATGGCGATCCTCCAAGCGGTGTGTCGTCAGGAGTCGAGGCAAATACTTCGACGAATCGGTACGTGGCCGAACTCAGGCAACCAGCGCATAGGTGAGAACAAAAAGGGCCACCGATAGCAGTAGAATGCGGACGCGATGGAGCGAGTCCCACTTTTTGTGATCGCGTTGCCATCCGGGCGTAGGCGCGGTCATGTTCAAGGAAGCAATACGTTTGTTAATGGGCACAAGCACAGAGATGGTGAAGACGATGACACCCGCCCAGATCAGCGTCGCCGTGAGGAGGGGGGTCACGGCGGCCTGATGACGATGTAGGAACGACTCCAGCGCGACAAGCGCCAGACATAAGCCATACCAAACGGGCATCACTCGACCGAGGGAACGGGCGAGAAGGGACAGTCCCTGCGCTTGCGGGCCATTCTCTAACTGACGGACAGCAGGATTGAAAAAGACCGAAACGGACAGTTCGTTGCCCACCATCAAACCCGCGAAAGTGATTGTAATTATGTCCAGAAGATGCATATTAAGCTCCTGGGTTAGAGACTCTTGCCGGCCGGGCAGTGACGCAAGTGTTTGTACTGACTAATTTGTCAGTGAGAGGTCGATAATAGGACGTATGCCAGTTTCCAAGAAAGAGATTTCGCCCTGCCCGATCGACACGATGCTATCTGTCATCGATGGGCGATGGAAAGGCACGATCCTATGGCGGCTGCTGGGCGGCCCGATGCGGACCGGCGAGCTGAAGCGAAGCATACCGGAGATGACGGAGCGGATGCTAATCCGGCATCTGCGTGAAATGGTGGAGGACGGGATCCTTCTGCGGCATGACAAAAAGCAAATTCCACCGCACGTCAGCTATTCAATTTCGCCGTATGGCATGACGCTCGGGCCGGTGCTCCAACAGATCTGTGACTGGGGCCGGAAACACCAAGCCCGTCTCAAGAAGAACGCGAAAAGTCCGGCTTGAAGTTTACGGAATCTTTCGCCGACGCGCCACGGATCGCCCAAACGGGCTTGGCCGCTCACACCCGTCGACGGCGGTATGCACCAGCCTGCGATGAGCACCGAGCGACGGCGCCGCCTGATCTGGATCGTGCTACGTTGGTTTCCTGTTTGGCCCTCAGAGTCCTAATACTACTCTGCAGCGTAGCGGTCTTCTACTGCAGTGCTGAAGCACAAGATGACCACTACGTAGGTCCAGAGGTTTGTGCGTCTTGCCACCGCGCAATATCGGAGTCACAAGCCCGGAGTGCGATGGCCCGGACGTGGCGCGGAAGCAGCGCGGCCTTCCCCGAAAGCAAGTTCGATGAAGGCAGCACGTCAGCGGGTCAACGAAGTCATTACGACGTTCGGCGCAACGGCAATCAGGTTCTCTTTTCCGTGACCAGCGGCGGCTCGGAACCGTGGACAGTACCGGTCGAAAGTATGATCGGCGGTAAGCGCCATGGCATCAGCTTTCTTCTTACGCTCGACCAGTTAAGTGGCATTTCACTTGAACGGCCAGCCATGCTCGAGGCTCGTTACGCCCTTTTGCCTACGGGCGCGCTTGTTCTGTCCCCCGGGTTTCCCAAAGAACAACCGCAAGATCTGGAACATGAGATCGGCAGGGTATTAAGTCCAACCTTCGAACTGCGCTGCCTTACCTGTCATGGCAAACCGGGCACACTCGGAGCAGGCAAAAGTGGAGGCGTTCATTGCGAGAGCTGCCATGGACCGTCGTCTGCACACGTTGCATCGATCCAAGGCGGAGGGCTCGATCACCAGCAAATAGTCAAGCCCAAGAGGCTGAAAGGCAATGTCTCCATTGAGGTCTGCGCCCAATGCCACAGCGGTTTCAAACCCCGCGCCCACTCAGACCCGATACCCGAAGACCTGCTTGTATCAAGTCAGGTTCCGGCTCTTCGCCACTCGGAGTGCTTCATCCAAAGCGGGGAGCAGTTGACTTGTACTGCTTGTCACAACCCGCATGAAGATTCAGCAGCCGTTTCTCAATCCTCGATCAGTGTTTGTCTACGCTGTCATTCGCTGTCGACACCTCAGCACGCTGCCATCTGTCCAGTCAATCGAACACAAGGCTGCATCGGCTGCCACATGCCCGGTGTCCAGGTGGATTCCTTTCGTGTGACTGACCATTGGATCAGAGTCCAGCCCGATTTCGCACCGGCACATCACACGCACGATCCGGCTCTTCGCTCCCAAGTCATCCCAAAACGCGAGTTTCTCCGTTTGATAGCGGTGGCCACGGATGAAGACATGAAAGCTGTCTCGGATCGCCTGGCAAAGGGCGAATCCTTCAGCTCAGTGGCACATGACTTATCTTCGGATCAGAGCGCAGCAGCGGGCGGATTCATCGGAGACTTGGCCCTGGCAGACATGGACCCTAGCTTGGCTGCTGCGGCCGCACATCTTCAAGAAGATTCAGACAGCGGTGTGATCCGAGTTGGCAATACGCGTCTGATGCTTCATCGTCAGTCCCGTGATTTCAGATGGAATGCGGACCGGCTCATCCGCGAGGCTCAGAATCTCAATGACCAGGGTGATCGCGCGCTGGCAATCAAGAAGGCTAAGCAGGCACTCGATGCCTATCCATACCAGCTAAGAGGCTTGAACCTTATGGGGATTATGCTCCGGCAGGCGGGCGATGTAAGTCGCGCGAAGGCGGTCCTGGGATTCGCCGCGCAGACCTATCCACAGGATGCGGCCACCCAGTTCCATTTTGCGTTGGCTCATGACTCTCCAGACCAGATTGCTCAACTGCGTCGTGTCATTGAGCTCGATCCCGACATCCTCGCCGCGTATCAGAGTTTAGGCACTTCGCTCTCCGCAGCCGGACAACACGCTGCCGCAATCGAAACCTTCCGAGCCGGCCTCAAGATCAATCCTCTCTGCGCCATTCTCTACTATGACTTGGGGCTGGCTCTGAAGGAACAAGGCGAAGCAACGGAAGCAGCAAATGCGCTTGCCTTGGCCGTGCGCATCGATCCGAAAATTGCCGCCCGAGCAGGACACTGATGGATATCGTCATGCTGGTTCGCTCGGGCATAAAGCACTTCGGTGCGCGCCCGCGCACTCCCAAACTGGAACATCTCCATCGGAGTGACTTATTGTGGATGAGGACAGGTTGCCGGCAGGCTAACCC
>JBAUOG010000666.1:0-8517 GCA_049579625.1 Bryobacteraceae bacterium | reverse complement strand
GCCGTTTATAACCGGCCAATAGTCAGAATGAGGGCTCGCGGCGAGCCATGGAAAGCTGTATTCTTCTTTCGTTCGAAACTGACTATGCCGGAGGGGGAAGGCCCGTCCAGCAGATCGAAGACTTTGGCAGAGAACGGTCACCGGCGGGCCTTCACGCCAGCCGTGATTCTTTTTATCGCACTGCCAGAGGAAAAAGACAACATCGAGCCGGGGTGATCGCGCTGGACCTCCTGCCGCGGCGATGTCCTTTTTGCCGGAATGACACGATCATCGGCCACGGACGGCGACGGCGTCAGAGCCACGACGACCAGCACGATTGGATCTGGGTTAGGCGCGGAATCTGTGAGCCGTGCAGGAAGACCTTCACGATTTTGCCCCACTGGCTGGCGCCATCCGGTCACTACAGCCTTCGCTGCCGGCAACAGGCGTGCGAGCGAATCGCCTCCGGTGATTCTGCCGAGCAGGCTGCGCCCCACTGCAAAGACCCAGCACGCTTGCCCGATTCATCCACCGTGTATCGATGGGCGCAACGACGGCTGATCAGCGTGTGGTGCTGGGTGATGGCCGGAACTCAAGGTGAGCGCTTTTTGCGGATACCCACCATCCTTGCCTGGGATCTGTGCACGCTCTGCCGTATTCTGCCGATCGAGGCAAGAAGTCCGTGAGTCGTCAAGCTCTCGACGAGTTGAAACAGCAGATTCCGCTGCTGGACTATCTGCAGGCTCATCATTGGCAACCGGCCCGACAACTCAGCCGGGGTCGATTAATGGGACTGTGTCCGTTACATGCCGATCACAGACCAAGCTTCCTCGTGGACCCCTGCAAGAGCCTGTTCTACTGTTACGGCTGTGGCCGCGGCGGTGACGTGATTCGCTTTGCCGAACTCTATCACCAGGTAAAGTTCCCACAAGCGCTGTCGCTGCTCCACCAATGGCGTGGCTTGGCGCCGTTGCTGGAAGAAGCCGCGAGTTTGTATCGCATGCAGTTACACCGCCACAGCGAGGCCATTGTCTATTTGGATCAGCGCGGTGTCCGCTCGCCGGACCTGATCGAACACATGGGGATCGGCTACGCACCTGGCGGCTGCCTACGAGGTTGGTTGATGCAACTGGGCTACTCCCTACAGTCGCTACAGCAAGCCGGCATGGTCACTGCCGCCGGCTATGATTCCTACACGCATCGCATCGTCTTCCCGGTGGAAGGGAATCTCTATGGCCGCAGCTTGTCGGCTTCGGCGCCACCTCATCGTTTCTTGCCGGGTGTGAAGGGTGGCTTGTACTCATGGGACCAGGTCCGCCTATATCCAGAGGTGATTCTGGTCGAGGGGCTATTCGATTACGCGGCATTGTGGCAAGCCGGTTTCCGCAACGTCACCTGCTCGATGGGAAATCACCTCAGCGCTCACCAGTACCGGCAACTGTGTGACAGTTCGCGAACCGTCTACCTGGCTTTTGATGCTGATAGGAACTGTAGTGGTCAACAGGCGGCTCAATCGCTTGCCTGCCGACTCGGCGAGCAAGGCGTAAACGTGCGCACTGTGGCGCTGCCTGCGGGCCACGATCCGAACAGCTTCTTTGTTCAAGGCGGCGACGCGCACCAGTTCCAGTCCCTTCTGGAGTCGGCGCAATGATCTCCTTTCGCGTGGTTCATAAGCCCTCCAACAACCATGTGCGATGCCCCTATCGGATTGTCGAACAGGCGACCGGCCGTGAGATCGACTGGATCAACAAGTACCTCGACTACGAAACTCTTCGCCGTCTGGCCGACAACACTCTGCGAACGTACGCGCACGAGCTATTGCACTTTCTCCGGTGGTGGGAGAGTGTTCACCACACTGAGGCGGTTGCCCAAGGTGATCTAACCGAAACTACCCTGCTCGACTATGTGCGATTCCAGTCCAGCCAAGAACGCGAGTTGACTGGCGCCACCATTAACCAGCGGGTCGGCATTGTCGATCGCGCCTTGCGCATCGCATTTCCCGGCGCTCCCGGCCAGGTCGCTCCGGGACTTCAGCAGACGTATTGGCAGCGAGCACCAATGGGCATCGGCAAGCCACGCCTTGCCTTGAGCCGGTTACGGGTGAAGACACCCCAGCGAACCATAGTGCCGCTATCCGTGGACGAGGTGGCCCGATTTTGGTCCAGCTTCCGAAACTCACGGGATTTGGCCATCGTTGGTTTGATGCTGCTGCAGGGCCTCCGCTCCCATGAAGTTCTTGGGCTGAATCGCGACGATCTTCTGCTGTCGGACGCGCAGATCCGCGTGTGCGGCAAAGGCGACAAGACCCGCTTCCTGCCGCTGGCCCCGGAAGCGATGCAACTCCTTGACCACTATCTGCGGCTGGAACGGCCGCAGACTTCGACCAACACTTTGTTTGTCTCTCTCAAGGGTCCCGCTCGTGGCGCCCGGATGACTCCCGCGGGGTTACGCTCACTGTTTCGCTACCATCGGCGGACGACCGGCGTCAAAACGGCCAACCCCCACCGGTTCCGTCACACCTTTGCCTCAGATATGGTGCGTGCTGGCGTGAGCCTCCCGGCCCTCATGCAATTGATGGGGCACGCGCAAATCCAGACGACGTTGGTCTATGTGCAGGTCACTCCACTTGAGGTCTATCAGCAGTATGCGCGAGCTGTGGCGCAGCATATACGGCCCGCAGGTGGAACGAAGTTGTGAGGCCCTCCCGCTACGCTCCGCTGGTACACCCATTAGCTCACCAGTTCCAGCGAGCCGTCGAGTCCCTCACTGCCGCTCTTGCTCCAAACTCAGTTCGTCAATATCGGTGCGTGGTGCGCTACTTTCTGTTCTATCTCGGCGAGGACTATCCTGCCGTTTGTTCGTTAGATCAGCTGCGCCGTGATCCCCACATCCTCGGATGGTTTGCCCATCTGCGTTCCCAGACCCCGCCTCTGGCGCCCGCCGTCTACATCTGTCGCCTTCTGTTAATGCGCTGCATTCTGGAGGAGCTTGCATGGACCGCACAGCTTCCCGATCTGGCCCATCTGATCCGTCGCGGTGACATTCCGCGCGCCCCTCAACGACTACCCCGCGCCCTAACGGAACAGCAGGATCAATTAATCCAACAAGAGTTGCGCCGACGCAATGATCTGCCTGCCAACGTCTTCCTGCTGTTGCGCCATACCGGTATGCGCATCGGTGAATGTGCCGACCTCTCCTACGATTGTCTCCACAATGTGGGCCAGGATTGTTGGGCGATTCATGTGCCCCTCGGCAAGCTGAAGACGGAACGAATGGTACCGGTAGACTCGTTCGTTTGCGAACTCGTCCACCGCCTGCGCTTCTTCCGCTCTTTCGATACCCTTCCTGCCGACGGCCGCCTATTGGCGCGCCCTAGGTGCAAGCAGACCTTGATCAAACAACTCCGCCCCTACCTCCAAGATGTCGCTACCACGGTCGGTATTTCCACCCGCATCGTCCCGCACCAACTTAGACACACCTATGCCAGTGAGATGGTCCGAGCTGGAGTAGGCTTGCCAGCTCTAATGAAACTCCTCGGCCACCTCAATCCGGAGATGACGATGCGCTACGTCGAGGTCGCGTCGACCGATCTGCAGCGCGCGTTCCATCTGGCCCGATCTCAGCCCCGACATCTGGCACCACACCCGAAAGCGCCAACGATTTCGCCCCGCGCCGGCCTGGATGGTGTTGCCGATGCTTTACTGTTCGCTCAGCACGCAATCGAAATGTTCCGACGATCCCTGCCACAGGGCCCTTCGCGGCGCCGCCTCGATCGCCTCTCCAACCGATTGACGAAGATCCTCTCCGAGACCCGCAAACTCAACCCCGCAGGATAATCGGCAGAGATTGGCCGTATAAGCCGACTTCTCGTCAAGGTGAATCGATCAATGTAGCGGACCTCGGACAGGATTCGGCGTGAGCCGTGGGCGCCCTCGCTGGAGTTGAACAGCACGGCCTGACATCTTCGTAAGTCGCATGCCTTCACGCCAGCCAGACGCTTGTCAATGGACTTTTGCGCAATGATAGATGGTACTCCAGAGCGCCGAGGGATGTCGACGCGAACTCGAAAGGAGGCGCAGGATGACGGCAGACTCCGAACCTCGCCAAACGGTTGCTGAAGCTTCCGACTCCGCCCGGGGGGCAAGCCCAACGCCGTCGGTGTTTCTCTCCTATGCGCGGGTCGATGACGAAGATGGATTTGTCAAGTCGGTCTACGGCCTCCTCAAAGAAGGGGGGTTCAACGTCTGGTGGGACAAGGCCTGTATGCCCAGCCGGGCGCTCACCTTCCTGCACGAGATCGCCGAGGCGATCGGCGCGGCAGACCGCCTACTTCTGATCGTCAGCCCGAACGCGGTGAGTTCGGAGTATGTGCGGGCCGAATGGCAATATGCGCTGGTGGCCGACAAGGTGGTCACGCCCGTGCTCAGGGCCGGAGGGTTCGATCTGTTACCGGCGGAGCTAAGAGGCACGCATTGTGAAGATGTGCGGGCCGAGCGCGATCCTAACGAAGCACTCAGTGCTATCCTGCGACTGGCCAAGGATCCGGCGCCGCGCCTGGGCCGCGCTTTCGCGGTGCCGGTGCCACCCGCGCACTACCGACCACGGCCCGCCGACTTTGCCCGTATTGCTGAGCGTCTTATGCTCGATGTGCCGGAACAACTCGCCGTGCCGCCCGAGAAGCGGGCGTTCCTGATCCACGGCATGGGCGGCGTTGGCAAGTCTGTTCTGGCAGCCGCGGTCGCGCGTTCCACAGCGACGCGGCGTGTTTTCTCGGATGATGTGGTTTGGGTGGCGGCCGGGCCGGATTCAGGCACTCTTCAGATACTGCAGCAGACGGGAAGCGCCGCTGGCGACGATATCCGTCAGTACGCAAATGAGGATGCCGCAAAAGAGCTGCTGCGCAAGCGGCTGGAGCGCTCCGCGGTTCTAATCGTGCTAGACAACATCTGGAGTAAAGCACCGGTCGAGGCGATACGCGAAGCACTGGGGCCGCGCTGTCGTTTGATCGTTACGACGCGGGAGCCGGGACTGGCGGTGCTTGGGACGCCGGCGGTGGACGTTTCGCCGTTCAGCGAGGAGGAGGCCGTTGCCTATCTGGAGGAGCGGGCGCGCGCCGATAACCTGCCACTATCACCCGCCATCGCAGAGGTCGCCAAGGAATGCGGGTTCTTGCCCTTCGCGCTGACACTAGCGGGGGCGATGGCGGAGAGCACGTCCTGGGAAACGTTAGCCGAGCGGTTGCGCGCGGCGGATTTGTCGTTCATGGAAGCGAACATCCCCGGTTATCCGTACACGAATTTGTTGCGCGCGATGCAGGTCAGCGTGGACTGGCTGGGTTCATCAGACGATCCGGACAGGCGTGCCGCGCTTGCGCGCTATTTCGAGATAGCGGCATTCCGCTGGGAGTCGGGGGTGCCGGAAGCCGCACTCGCTACGCTCTGGCGGGCGCGCGGCGGTATTGATGCGGCGGTGTCCGGGCGTATGTTGACGATTCTGTCGCGATATGGCCTCGTTCGCACAGAAGGCCAATCGCCGCGGCGCTTGGTCCGAGTGCACGATCTCCAGCAGGATTATTTGTGGGCTCGGGTCAAAGACCCGCTAGCGGAGCACGCCGCCATTCTCGATGCTTATGCTCACATGGATGCCGCCGCTCCCTTCGTCGCGCGGGACGATGGCTACTACCTGGACAATGTTTTCCATCATCTGGAGAAGGCTGAACAAAGTGACCGAATGCATAAGGTGCTGACGAGCAACGCCGCAGATGGTCGTAACGCCTGGTGGTGCACCCGCACCGCCCATGGACAGGCGCTGGGCTTTGTCGCGGATGTGCGTCGTGGCTGGGAACATGCGTGGCGAAGCACTCTGGAGAGTGGTGCCCCCGACAAGGAGGCTGTGGTTCGGGCCGCGCAGTATGCGCTGATGATCGGTTCGGCACGGGTGGCGGTCAGCGACGTGCCCGTTGGGTTCGTTGGCCGGCTGCTGGCCGAGAAGATCTGGACCGGCGAGCAGGCGATGGCCGTACTGGAATGGGTCGCGCGGGGTCAGCGGGTACTCGGTGCGCTCGTCACCGTGCTTCCGTACTTGCCGTCCGAGCGAAAGCAGGACGCCATCGAGGACGGGCTGCGCATGGCGCGGGACCAGGTGGAACCGCCCGACCGGGCTGGAAGCCTGTTACGGATGGCGCCCTTCCTGGATGACAAGCAGCGTGGCCAGGTGGTGGACGAGGCGCTCGAACTGATTGGGGACGGGGCGAGCTATCATTTCTACTTGCAAGCGCATCAGGTAGCGCCGGAACGAAAGGAACTGCTCGAGCGCGCGATTGCGGCGGCGCAGTCTGCCGGCGATGGGTTTTCCCGCAAGATGGCGGTCATCGCGTTGGCCTCCGTCGTGCCTGAGGATCGCATCGGCGATCTCCTGATCCTTGCCTATGGCGCGGGCACGCCGGAGGATCAGGCCGAAGTGTTGCTCGAACTGGCGGCAAGGCTGCCGGAGCAACGCCGCGAAGCGATCGCTAAGCAGGCCTTTGCACTTCTTCGCGATGGCGAGGACTTCAAGGCCGCCGGAGTGACAGCGGTGAAGGAAAGAGCGCGCGCGGTGCGTCTGCTGCCCCCTAGGGAGCGTGGGCGCGCGGCGATCGGAATCATCAATGATCTCGAAAGGCTCAAATGGGGGAAGTATCGGCTGGCAGCGCTCGCCGATATCGTGCCGTTCCTGGATGGCACGCAGCGGACGGAGGCTGAGGCGCTCGCCTATGAGCTTTCGGGCGAGCTCGCCGGATCCGATATCGCCGATTTTCTGGGCGAAAGCGGACGTGGCGCATGGCTCGCAAAGGAGGTGCCCGAATTCTTCCAGCCGCTGGTGTCCGAATTGCTGAAGGTGGCGCGCAAAGAGGATAAAGCATACACCCGCACCTCGGCTCTTAGTGCGCTTCTGCCTTTTGTCGATCCAGCTCAGGTGCGCGCGCTTTTCGAAGAGGAAGAGCGGCGATCGCAGCGCATCAACGATATCGAGGGTCGCGCGAACTGCGTGGCGGCGCTCGCCCGGACATTGGCGCCAGAGGCGCGGGAAGCGGCCATCGAGCCCTTGTTGCGCGAGATCGTCGAAGGCGACAGCCTCAAACTGTCAGGCCGCGAACTGGCCGCGCTTGCGCCTGTGGCAGCCGCGTCTCAGCTCGAGGCGATGGCGGCAGCGCTCGAGCGGGTTGACGGCTTCAGCCGCGGATACGCTGCCGCCGCCCTGCTCGCAGTCTCTGCTTGCTTGGGCCTGTGGAGACGCGCGGTGGAATTTCAGGCGCAGGTGAGCTCAGCGTACTACCTGCGCCTCGCGCTCAAGCAATTTCCCGCCAAAGTTCCGGCCGATGCGGCGCACCGGCTGGTGTTGAAGGCGATCCACACGGGCGATCCTGAAATCGCGGGCGCCGCGATCGCGTTCCTGTACCCTCATCTGCCGGCGGAGGATCGAGAGGCTGCAATCAAGGTCGCCTTGCAAGCGGCGGAAGCACTGGACAACCGGCACTATCGCTACGAGCTTCTCGAGGATTTGCTTCCGGTGCTACCCGGCGAGAGGCTGGAGGCCGCTGCCGCCCTCATTCCGAAAGAGGAGGAGCAGCACGTGATGGAGCGGGAGAACGTTCTGGTTGCCTTGTCGGTGCGTCACGCCGAATGCGGGCAGTTGCGTGAGGCCATTGCCGCCGCATCTCGATGCTCCTACGCGTGTGCCCACTGCCAAGCCTACACCCGGATGAGCAAACATTTCGCGCCAGCCGAGGCCGACAGGCTTCTCGATCGCGCAGAGACGTCTGCGGACAAAGAGTCGGCGGGCACCCGTGTGGAGTTGCTTGCCGACATTGCCCGGCTTCGCCCTGAGCCCCATAGGTCGCGCCTGATCGGCAAAGCGTTGGCTCTCGCGCGTGGAATCGACAAGGGTCTGGGGGCAACCTCCGCTGAGGATTGCAGGGCGCGTGCTCTCTGCCGAATCCTCCCACTGCTCGAAGGTCATCAGCGCACCAACGCGACTATGGAGGCGTGGCGAAACGCGGCGAAAAGCGGTGCATTCTCTGGCATTTCTACACTGGAGGCGCTCGCGCCGTTCATTGCTGAGCTGGAGCCCGCCCAGACGGCGTTGCGTTGGCGTGCCGATTTGGAAGAGGCAACCCAGGAGCGCCGTCACGTGCTCGATGAATTGCGCGCCCTGGCGGTGGTCGTCGCGCGTCTGAGCGGCGAGGCCGGCGCCTCCGCGGTGATCGACGCTGTTCATCGTTCAGCCCGATGGTGGCCCTAACCCCGCCGACGACTCGGAACCTTCCACTTGTCCAAATAACGGCCTATCTGTCGAAGTGCCTTAATTGGCTCCGAATGGATTGTCGGACGCTCGGAGAGTGGGTGCCGCTCTGCCACGCTCCCAGGAAGTCTCGAGGTGGGAAGTTTCGGCGGATTAGGAACGATATACGGCGATAGCGTCTGCGATCCGGTTGACCTGAACTCAACGGATTACCGGACACAACCGGTTTTAAACCGGCCAATGTTCTGGTTGAGGGGT
>JBAUOG010000665.1:0-1770 GCA_049579625.1 Bryobacteraceae bacterium | reverse complement strand
TAACAGCGCATTCCGCTTTTGGATGGGCGGTAGTCGGAACGACAATTCCTTCAACGCTGACCTGTACCACCGGCAGCATTGGACCGAATGCGTCGAAGACCTGCACCTTGACGCTCAATCGAGCGGCTCCTGTCGGCGGCGACTCCGTTGCTCTCACTAGAACCACTACCGCGCTAACCGTGCCGACTTCCGTCACTGTTGCGGCAGGCGCCACTACCGCTAGCTTCAACGCGACCACCGGTGCGGTGAGCGCTAGTCAAAGCGCCACCATCACCGCTTCACTCAATACCTTTTCGGTGAGCGCCACCATTAGCCTTGTGGCTCCGACTGTGCCGACCTCGCTCTCTTGCGCGCCCGCCACCTTGGTGGCAAGTACCTCCAGCAGCTGCACTGTGGTCTTGAATCAGGCAGCCCCTAGCGGCGGTACCTCAGTCGCGCTTTCCCGAGCTCCTGCCTTGCTCACCGTGCCCGCTTCCGTTATTGTCGCCGCAGGCTCCACCAAAGCTACCTTCGTCGCGACTAGCGGGGCCTTAACTACAAGTCAGAGCGCGACCGTCACCGCGACCAGCAGCAGCGTTTCGAAGGTCGCGATCCTAGCGCTGGTGGCGCCAACCAAGCCGACCTCCCTCAGTTGTGCACCCGCCAGCTTGGGACCGAATAGCTCCAGCACCTGCACCGTGGCCCTGAGTCAGGCTGCGCCCACCGGTGGCGCCACGATGAGTATCTCCAGCACGAGTCAAATGCTGAGTGTTCCAGCTTCGTTCAGCGTCGCTGCCGGGTCCACTTTGGCTTCCTTTGCGGCCACCACAGCCGCCCTCACTAGCAGCCAGAGCGCGACCGTAAGCGCCACGCTCAGCGGTGTTTCGCAAAGCGCCATGATCAAGCTTATGACTCCGGCGACGCCCGTATCGCTCACTTGCTCACCAGCCACATTGGCACCGAAAGCTTCCGGCAGCTGTATCGTGACCCTGAGTCAGGCCGCTCCCTCCGGAGGATCCCCGATCACGCTTTCCCACACCAATTCGCTGCTTAGTGTGCCCGCCTCGATCACGGTTGCCGCAGGTTCCGTCTCTGGTTCCTTCACTGCCAGCGCCGGTTCCGTCATCGGCAGTCAGAGCGCCACCATCACCGCTACGCTCAACGGCGTTTCGCGGATTGCCACGTTTGGCCTCGTAGCGCCGCTCGGTCTCACAGACACTCTGAGTTTGTCTTCGGGAAGTGCCGGGACTGACGGGAGAGCGTCGCTCAACGTGAGTCTGACATCTCCTGCCGGCAATGAGCCTTCGGCTGTCCAGTGGGCGCTAACCTATCCGCTGAGTAATGTGATCTCGATATCCGTTGCTGAAGGATCAGCGGCTACAGCAGCGGGCAAGGTATTGAGCTGTGTCGCCGGTCCAGAGTCTTACACTTGCTTGGTCTCCGGCGCAAACACGACAATTATGTCTAATGGGCCCGTTGCGATCGTGAACCTGACTATCGCTCCGGGAGTGTCGAACACGCCAATTAGTTTGAGTGAGAGCTTAGGGTCGTCGGGAGCGGGCAACGTGATTGCGATCGCGCCATCGAGTGGAGTGGTCAACTAGAGGGCGCGATCCCAAAGCGAGGACACCTCCGGCGCAACTTGGGTTGGGGTTGCTGTCGAGGCGGTCCGGGTTATACCGGCGTTATCGTCCGATCCAGCACTTCAAGCCAGCTCTCGGCTGCGGGCTTCAGGGGAACATTGGGGACGAGAACAGCCAGTCGGAAACGCTGGACTAAGAGAGAACGGGC
>JBAUOG010000664.1:0-2186 GCA_049579625.1 Bryobacteraceae bacterium | reverse complement strand
AGCAACTTCATTGACGCATCTCAGGATCGCGGCCGTTTCTATCACCTTGTTGCCGCTGACCTCGACGCGAGCAATGGTGGGAGCGGGCGTGTTGGGACGGAACAACACCGCGAGTTGCTTCGGATCCTCCGGGCTCAGATGACCCACCACCTTCACGCCTGGCTTGGTCTGGTCCACGAATTCCTGAATGACATCCCGGTAGCGCTTCACGACTATATCAGTGGCTGGGATGCGGTCGATATAAAGTGGAATCCGCTCGCGCAGATACTTCCGTAAATCCGCCTCCGGCACTCCCAGGTCTTCAAACCGCATTGGGTAGATCTGGTCGTACTCAATCACATTGAATGTCAGGTCGTATTGCGGAGGTTTTCCGGTAAACGCGAATTCGTAGGTCACGCCGGCAAACAAGTCCGTGTCCGTGATTCGCTGATTCGCTGCAGCGAAATCGGCTGCCGTCACCGCCTGCCCTAACGTCAGCCCGATCACCTTCACGATGTCCGCCGTCTGGTACATATGGTTTCCCTTCACCAGAACGGCGTGCAGGTGGCCCGGCGCAGGCTGCGGATTAGGTTGCGGGTTGCTCTCGGCCGGCTTCTTAGTCGCGGATTGCCCGCTGAGCGCTACCGCTCCCAGCGCAATGGCGAAGATGGTTCGGGCGAACCCCACACTTCATTCTACGTAGCGGTTCATCCGCACGTTTCCATGTGCCCTAACCTAGGGCGGCTTACAGTTCGGGCCGACAGTGGGTCATCCGCCGGAAAGTGGGAAGTCTTGACCAGAACTTAGGCGACAAGGGAGGAGTAATCTCCTGAAATCAGCCGCCGAAGGCCATTCTGCCGAGTTCATCGCCCAACCGGTTGGCCGCTTCCGGATCCTGCTCGTTGCGGAAACGCTCGGCCAAGGCAAAAAACTGCTCCTGTTTCCGCTTCTCTGCGTCGATTCCGTTCTCGATCAGTTCCAACAACATGCGATTCTTGCTCAGCTTTCGATTCTTGGCCATGCTGCCCACCTGCTTCGCCAGTCGGGGCGGCAGACTCACGCTCTGGCGAACCACTTTCTCAGCCAGCTTCATAACACCATTGTGCACCAAAGCGGTGTATAGGCGACCCAAGGGACCTTCCATGTGGCTCTCAGGCGGCTTCTTGGATGCAGGCTGCCCGCCGAGCACTCCCTTCTTGAAGCGATCGCGTAAATTCCAGTTCCCAACCTGTGACCTATAAGTTACAATCATGGTCTGATCGAGGTCCGCCGATATGTCGCCCGGAGTGGGGTGTCCGAGATCCGGATCGACTAGGGACCGGGATACCGGGTGTGCTACGCGATGTTGGGCAGGACGTGCGTGCTTCTACTCTGTGGAGGCGACAAACGCCGGCAGTCGTCCGACATAAAAAGGGCAATCGAGTACCGGAAGACTTCAAGGAAAGGACACGAAGCAAATGAAAGACAAGGCCAGCATCTCGCATGACGAATCCATGGCTCGGGAATTACGCGAGAACCCGGATTTCGCTGCGGAATACCTGAGAGCGGCCATGGAAGACGAAGCCGAGACGCGCGTGCTGCTGGTCGCCTTGCGCCGCGTGGCGGAAGCCCACGGCCTTGCTAAAGTGGCCAAGACCGCCGGTATCGAGCGCGAGAGCCTTTATCGGGCGCTTTCGGCACGAGGCAACCCCCGGTTCTCCACGCTTGTCGCTGTCGCCAAAGCAATGGGATTGAAGCTGACTTTCGAATCCGCACGATAAGGTTGCCGCCGTCTGATTCCAGTGGCTGGCGGGGGACGATAATCTCTCGAAGTGAGCAGAGGCGTATGCGGTCTTCGCTGGGTTCGGGTGTGACCGAGGGCGTTAACACGTGGAAAAAAAAGAGGAGCGGCTGGCGTGCAAAAATCGGCGGTTTGAATGTGTAGGGTAGCAAAGGAGTTTAAAAAAAGCGAGTTCCTCGACTCAGGCTGTCCACTTCGGCCGTCCACTTCGGCCACTTCGGCCAACTTCGGCCAACTTCGGCCAACTTCGGCCACTTCGGCCTACTGGCAGCAGGTACGCGGCCCTGGATCCCATTGACGTGTCCGTTTCTCACGATTATGCTTGTGTCCATTCCCACTCTCTCTGAGAAGAACGGAGTTGCCATGAGGAAGTGTTACATGGAGGGACGGATCGCCCTTTGGACAGGTGCGCTCGCTGTCGTCGCCT